>CATKFT010000157.1 GCA_949747745.1 uncultured Clostridia bacterium | reverse complement strand
TAATAACATAAAAATTACTATATTGTTTAATTAATGTATTAGAAGTGACTTAAATTTCTACATCTTGTGCATTAAATACTGGTCCTGCTTTGCATACGTGCCAATATTGTGGATTATCTTCTGGGCTTCTTGCTGTTTTTACTGCACACCCTAAACATACTCCTATTCCACATGCCATTTTTTGTTCTAGTGATATTTCACATGGTATGTTTTTTTCTTTTGCATAGCTTTGAACTGCTTTTAACATTGGTAATGGTCCACAAGCAAATATTTTGTCTGGCACTTCTTTTTCACAGTCTTTTTTTAGTTCATTTATTGAAAATCCTTGTATTCCATAGCTTCCGTCATCTGTTGTGATTGTTAATTCATCTGATACATTTTTAAATTCTTCTTCTAATGTTATTAATTCTTTATTTCTAAATCCCATATATACGTGTACATTTGTAGTTGTTTGTTCTTTTAGTTCTTTTGCTAGTTCATATAGTGGAAATGTTCCTATTCCTCCACCTATTATTGCTACTTTTTTGTAGTCTTTTATACTGAATGTACCATAACCAAGTGGTCCTAATACATCTAATTTTTCTCCTACTTTACGTTTAGCTAGTAACTCTGTTCCCTTTCCTTTTACTTGGAATATAAATTCTAGTATTCCTTGTTCTTTTTCTAAGTTATATATACTTATTGGTCTTCTTAATAGTGGTTCAATAGCATCTACTACTCTAATTTCTATAAAGTGTCCTGGTTTTGCTGCTTTTACTATTTCTTCTGCTTTAATGCTAAATTTATATATGTCTTCTTTTAGTTTTTCTATTTTTAAAATTTCTGCTTTGCAATTTACTTTCATTTTTCTCTCCTTTTTTATTTTTTATATTTTTTGTAACAATTTAGTGCATTTTGGGTTGTAATAGTTAAATTTTCTGGTAATTGTTCTAGAGAAAACCATCTCATGTCAATATGTTTTGTTGGTTCCATAATCTTAGGTTCTCCTTTTACAATCCTACATAGAAATGTGGGTGATATCCAGTGTACTTTCTCATTTGGTACAATGTGGTCACAAACACCAAGTAGGTCTATTATTTCTATTTCTACCCCTGTTTCTTCTTTTACTTCTCTTTTTACCGCTTGATGTAATGTTTCAAACATTTCCACTTTTCCACCTGGTATTGACCAATATCCTTTTTCTGGTGTTTTATTTCTTTGTTGTAATAATAATTCATTTTTATCGTTTATAATAAATGCACCACAGCCAACACCAATATAATCTTTTCCAATTTCCATTTCCTACCTCTATTTATTTTTTATTGCACTATTTAATTCGTCTCTCATTCTTATTGCTTCTCTTCGTGTTGCCATAGCATAATCTTTTTCTTCAAATTCATTATATTTTTTATATGCACACATTAGACTTCTTGATGCGTTTATTATTCCACCTATTCCTTCTTTATCAAATCCCAATGCTATGTCTTCTGCCTTTCCACCTTGTGCTCCATATCCTGGAATTAAGAAGAAGGCATTTGGCATTAATTCTCTTAGCTCTTCTAACTCTCGTGGATGTGTTGCTCCTACTACTACTGATACTGAGCTATATCCATTTTCTCCTATTAAATCCTTTCCCCAGTCGTTTATTAATTTTGCCATATGTTTATATATTTCTTCACCATTTTCTGTTATTACGTTTTGTAATTCTCCTGATGATGGATTTGATGTTTTTAAGATTATAAATATACCTTTTCCATATTCTATACAGTCTTTTATGAATGGTTTTATTCCATCACTTCCCAAATATGGATTTACTGTAACAAAATCTGCATCAAATATACTCTCTTTTTTGTCTCCTAATGGTGTTTTTCCTATAAAAGCATTTGAATATCCTTCTGCTGTTGAACCTATATCTCCTCTTTTTGCATCTATTATTACACACATTCCTTTTTTCTTTGCATAGTCACAAGTTTCTTTGAAAACTTTTATTCCTTCTATTCCAAACATTTCGTAGAATGCTATTTGTGGTTTTACTGCTGGAATTATGTCATAGGTTGCATCTATTAATGCTTTATTAAATTCTAGTATTGCAGAACATGCTCCTTCTATAGTTTCATCGTACTTATTTCTTATGCATTCTGGTATCATATCATATCTTGGATCTAATCCTATTACTGTAGGATTATCTAATTTTTTGATTTTTTCTATTAATTCGTCCATTGCATTTTTCATTGTTCTTTGCTCCTCTTTTTCATAAATATATCTTATCTTTCATAAACTACTCTTCCGCCTACTATTGTATATGCTACTTGTCCTTTTAATTTTTTTCCTATAAATGGAGTATTTTTCGATTTTGATACTATACTTTCTTTTTCATATATATATTCTATGTTTGGGTCAAATACAGTTATATCTGCATCATAACCTTCTTTTATTTGTCCTTTATTTGTTAATCCTAATAGATTTGCAGGGTTATATGACATTAACCTTACCATATCTATATATGATATGTGTTTTTTATCTACTAAATTTGTTATTGTAGCTGCAAGTGCTGTTTCAAATCCTATTATTCCATTAGGTGCTGTAGCTAGTCCTTTTGCTTTCTCTTCTTCGGTATGTGGTGCGTGGTCTGTTATTATTGCATCTATTGTTCCATCTTTTAAGCCTGCAATTATCGCATCTTGATCCTTTTTCTCTCTTAATGGCGGATTCATTTTTGCATTTACTCCTGATTTTAGCACTTCTTCAACTGTAAAACTATAATAATGTGGACATGTTTCACAGGTTACTTTTACCCCACGTTTTTTGGCATCTCTTATCATATTTACAGATGTAGAAGTACTTATGTGACAAATATGTGTATGTAAATTATTGGTTTCTGCTATTACTATATCACGTGCTGCCATTATTTCTTCTGCTTCTGGTAATACTCCTTCTACCCCTAATTTTTCAGCTATTTTTCCTGCATTTATTGCTCCTGCCGATACTGATTTTTCTTCACAATGTTCTGAGACAAAGCTTCCTATTTTGTTTGTTTCTATCATTGCTTCTCTTATCATTTTTGCATTTTCAACTGGCATTCCATCGTCTGAAAATGCTACTGCTCCTGCTTGTTTTAATTCGTTAAAGTTTACAAGTTCTTCTCCTTTTTCTCCGTAATGTTACACTTGCAAATGGTAAAACATTACATAGATTTACTCTTTTTGCTTCTTCTATTATTTTTGATAAAACAATAGTGCTATCTGGAGTTGGTTTTGTGTTTGGCATTGGGCAAATTGTTGTATATCCTCCTTTAACAGCACTTTTTGATCCTGTTTCTATTGTTTCTTTGTATTCGAATCCTGGTTCTCTTAAATGGCAATGCATATCTATCATTCCTGGAATAATAGATAATCCTGTACAGTCAATTGTTTTGTCTGCCACTTCATTTAATTCTTTTTCGATTTTTGATATTTTTCCTTCTCTAATTAATATGTCCATTTTTTCATTTAAATTTGATGCATAGTCTATTACTGTTCCGTTTTTTAATAAAATGTTCATGTGTTCTATTCTCCTCTCTTTTTATTTGTTCTATTTTATCATTTTCCGTAGGTTTTTGCAAGATTTTAATTTTTATTTTTTACGTAGTATAGTAAACACCTATAAATACTATTTTATAGGTGTTTTTGTTTTTATTCTATTTTTATTCTTCTAGCCACAAATTATATATATTATATATTGCACTAGTACTTGGGTATGTTGAATTTTTCAATACAAAAATTGTATATGTTTCTTTTAAATTATCTATATTTAGAAGGTATATTTCCCTTTTTTTACTAGTTTCGTTAAATGCTATAATCGCTTTACCAATAATAACATTTGCATTAAGTACATTAGCATCTTTTTCAAATATATTAATTCCAATATCACATCCACTACTACTTATTCCTTTATTTGCTATTTCTATATCTGTTTTTAGTATTCTATATTTTGATAAATCATAAGTTGTTTTATATCCACCTCTTGCAGTTGTAGAGTTAACTGATACTTTTAGATATTTTTCTTCTTCTGTTATTTTAGCATTTATTGCTTCTCCACCGAATTTGTTGTTTTCCATCTTTTATTATATACGTTCTTTCTTTTGTTGTTATTGTAATTGGTATTGCACTTTTAGAGTTTCCTTTTTCATCTATTGCAATAACTAATATTTCATATTTTGTATCTGGTTCTAAGTTTTCTATTGTATATTCGTTTTGTGTTGATTCTTCTGTTTTTTCATTATTAATTTTATATTGATATTTAATAATGTTTCCTTTAATAGAATTTGCTTCTACTTTTATTGTAGTACTACTTGTTCCTACGTAACTTGCATCTGCACTTACTGTTATTGGATTATTTGCTTTTTCTCCTATATGAACTTTATTTTCTTCATCTATATAATATTCATATTTTTTGTATTCTCCTGTCATGTCTTCATTGATTATAATATCTTTCAATTTATTATTTAGTTTTTCTTTTATTATATTATTATTTAACTTCTCTTGTGTATTATTAGTTTTAAGTTCTGTTTCAATTTCGAAAATAGCAAGTTCTATTTCTTGTTTTATTTCTGCTTTTTCATATTCTGTAGAACTTTTTTGTGCTTGCTTTATAATACCTCTTTCTCCGAATTGTTAAGCTTAGTGTTACTCCTGCAAGTATTAGTAAAACTATTATTGTTATCATGAGTGCTATTAGAGTTATACCTTGTCTTTCATTTAATTTAGTTTTAATTAACTTTCTTGCAACTTTTTCCACGTTCTTTTGTCCTCCTTTATTTTTTCTCTTTACTTTAGTATGTACTTTTTCATTTGCTTAAATTCAAGTTTTTCTTTATAATTGCTTTATTTGTATTCATTTTATCTTTTATATGGAGCTATGTCAATATATGTTACGCAATTGTCTCATGCTTATGAATATGATGATATTTCTATTTTTTTCCTTATTTGCCTGTATATATTTCTTGTGCTTGTTCTGATGAAGAAGCTTTGTATATGGTAAAATATGCTTTTGGTCTTTATTTACTTTGCAAAATGGTTTAAAGGATCTTTTGATGATTAATAAATAGTTTTTATATTTTTGTATTCTACATTTCTTTTTATTTGCATATGGTTTAATAAGCTTTTTATGGAGGTTTTTTATATGTATGTAAATAATAAATTTGTAGTAAGTATTATTTCTGTTTTCTTAATGGCTTTTTTATGTCTTCCTTATTTCTCATTTGCAAATGATAGTGTTCCTATTTGGTCTAGTGATGATGTTACTTCAAAAGTAAGTGCTGATGCAACTAATGCTTCTTCTAATAGTTTAAATTTAAATTGTGGTTCTGCTATTTTAATTGAACAAAATAGTGGTAAGGTTTTGTATGAACATAATATTCATGAAAAACTTCGTCCTGCTAGTGTTACTAAGGTTATGACTATTTTACTTATTATGGAGGCTTTGGATAATGGTAAGATTACTTTAGATACTCCTATTCCTTGTAGTGAAAATGCTAGTAAAATGGGTGGTTCTCAAATTTGGCTAGACACTCGTGAAACTCTTAGCGTTCATGAAATGCTTAAAAGCATTTGCGTTGTGAGTGCTAATGATTGTACTGTTGCTATGGCTGAGTATTTGGCAGGTTCTGAAGAGGGGTTTGTTATGATGATGAATTCTAAGGCTCGTGAACTTGGTATGAATGATACTACTTTTAAGAATTGTCATGGTATTGATGAAGATGGTCATGTTACTTCTAGTTATGATATTTCTATTATGTCCCGTGAACTTTTAACTAAACATCCTAAAATTACAGATTATACTACTATTTGGATGGATAGTTTACGTGATCGGTAAGTCTCGGTCTTGTTAATACCAATAAACTTATTAGAAATTATAAAGGGGCTACTCGGTCTTAAAACTGGTTCTACCTCTGTTGCCTTATATAATTTATCTGCCTCTGCTACTCGTGATGATTTATCATTAATTTGTGTTATTATGAAAGCTCCTGATACTAAGGTTCGTTTTGCTGAAGCAACTAAACTTCTTGATTATGGCTTTAATAATTATTCTTATAAAGAGTTTGGTAAAACTGGTGATACTGTTAAGTCTTTAGTTGTTAATAGAGGTGTTGTAAGTTCTGTTGATGCTGTTTTAGATTCTTCTTGCCGGTGCTCTTGTGAAAAAGGGTGAAGATAAAAATTTAGTACAAAATATTGTTTTAGAAGACAGTATTGTTGCTCCAATAAGTAAAGGGCAAAAGCTTGGTGAAGTTAATTATACTATTAATGGAGAGGTAGTAGGTAGTTCTAATATTGTTGCAGCAGATGATGTTGATAAGATTGGTTTATGGAATATGACTTCCTTTTTGTATGAAAGTTGGTATAAACTTATTAGATAATACACTTTTTAAAATAAGTTATTAACATTTTTGTAAAAATTCACATGTTATCCACAAAAGTTGTCCACTGCCTGTGGATAACTTTTGTACTTTTATAGTTATTTTTTAATATATAACTTTTTTAATCACTTTTTAGCTAAGATATTTGTTTTATATATATTGCTTTACGAAATTTCCCTGTTTTTTACTCTATTTTCATTGACATTATTCGATTTTTATTTTATTATGTTTATGTTAAAAATATGTTTTGCTAACATTTATTGTTAGATTGGAGGTTTATAAATATATGAGTAAATTAAAATCATATTTGTTTGAAACAAATGCTATTAAAGTTTGCAATGGTGATAAGCCTTTTTGGTATACCTCACGGTAAAATTGGTCCTTATTTTATTAATACTCATTTTGTTTATGGTAGTGAAGATGATGCTAATGTTTTATTAAAGTTTATTGATGATAATAAACATGATAAATTGGGTATGCCTAAATCTATTTTTGAAATGGTTATGAAGCAATATAATAATAATTCAATTTATAATGATGTTATTAATGAAATGGTTGCTTTTATTAAGGATAATATTAATGTAGATGAAATAGATTATATTTCTGGTGGCGAAAGAAGGGATTGGTTCTTTTCTTATGTTATTGCAAATATTTTAAATAAACCACATATTACTGTTTTTAAGGATTTAGATACTGTAGTTAGTGATAGTAATTTTGAAAATACTACTTTTGCAACTCCTATTAATGGTAAAAAGGTTTTACATATTACAGATTTAATTACTGTTGCTTCTAGTTATATTCGTGCTTGGATCCCTGCTATTCAAAATTTGGGTGGAGAGCTTGTTTGGAGTCTTTCTGTTGTAGATAGAATGCAAGGTGGTGCTGATAGGCTTTCAGATCTTGGTATTAAATCTTATTCTTTAACTGGCATAGATGAGTCTTTATTTGATACTGCTTTTAGTAAAGGTCTTATTGATAAATCTCAACTTGATATGGTACATAATTTTATTAAAGATCCTGATGGTAGTATGAGAGAGTTTTTAATAGCTCATCCTGATTTTATAGAAAATGCTTTAAACTCTGATGAGAAAACTGCTGGTCGTGCTAGACTTTGTGTTGATGGGAATTTGTATAATTTATAGAATTTTTTATAAAATTTACCATACAGTAAAAATATGTATATTATGTTTAGATTAATTATAATTATTTTTTATATTGCAAAAAAGAACTAGGAGCCCATATCCTAGTTCTTTTCATAAATAATAATTCCCTCATTTTTTATGTCGCTTATTAATTGTTCATTTTTGATACTTTTTATATTTAATACATCAAATTTTAATGCACATCTCATTTCATCTAAATTTCTAATTAATAATAATTTTTTATCGTCTTTTATTAAATCAACTGCCAAATCTATATCTGATGTTTCTTTATATTCATTTTTTGCTCTCGACCCAAATAATATTACTTTTTTCACTTCTTTTATTGTACTGAATACATTTAACATTTCTTGATAAATTTCTTCTTCAATTCCATATTTATTTTTCGCCATTTATCCCACTTCTCACTTTATTTTTTGTTTTTATTAGTATTTCATAATATTTTGTTATTATATTTCTATATATTTCTTTTGCAATTTGTTCATCATATGTATGGCTTGTTAAATTTCTATCATCTAACATGTCTAACCATTGTTCTGCATTATCAATTAACCCTATACTGAAACTTTCTTTTATTGTTGCTCGTGGAGAAGCAAATTCTCCCATTTTCTCAAATTCTAAATATTCTTTTAATAACTTCCACCCTAATTCTACACAAAATTCAAATCTTTGTATTGTTCCATCTAATAATACTGGATTTTCCTGATTTTCATATAGGTCTATTGCTTCTTTTAGCCTTGTTAGTGCTGTATCAAATGCTGTATATTTATTTTCTAGTTTTGTCAATCTTATCATCTCCTATTTATTTAACTACAATAACAGTATAACACTTAATTTTTACAATAACAAGTAATGTTTGAAGTTTTTCAAGCTTATTTCATGGAATATTACAAAATTGCAATATTTTATGAAATGACCCTTGAAGTTTTAAAGGTTAATTAATCAAAATATAATATTTGATTAATTAACCTAATTTCCTTTCAAAAAGTATTTCTAAAGATGTATTATTACTATTTCCTACCTAATGTTATTTTTACTGGACTTATTATTCCTTTTCTTTGTACTAGAAGTGTTACTTCTTCATTTGGCTTTTTTGTGTAAATATAACTTCTTAATTCACTCATTTTATTTAGTGCTTTCCCATCTATTTTTGTTATTATATCTCCTGATTTTAAGTCTTGTTTATGGGCTGGACTGTTTTTTATTACATCTACTACATATATTCCATTTTCTATCTCTAATCCAGAATCAAGGTATGGTATTACGTTTTTGTCATATGCAAATATTCCTATATTTGCTTCTTCAAATTTGCCTGTTTCTTTATAACTTTCTAATATTGGTTTCATTATGTTTATTGGTATTGCAAATCCTATTGATTCTGCTTGTTCTATTTTTATTGTGTTTATTCCTACCACTTCTCCATCTGTATTTATTAATGGTCCTCCACTGTTTCCTGGATTTATTGTGGCATCTGTTTGTATTAAGTCTTCCATGTATGATAATTTTTCCTCTTCTTCTATTTTGATTGTTCTATCTTTTGCACTTATTATTCCTCCTGTTACTGTTCTTTGAAATTCAAATCCTATTGGGTTTCCTATTGCATATACTCTTTCTCCAACTTTTATTTTATCTGAATCTCCTATTTTTGTATATGGCAAACCTTTTGCATTTATTTTTACTATCGATAAATCTAATTCCTGATCTGCCCATAGTACTTCTCCTTGATATTCTTTTCCATTTTCTAGTGTTACATATATTCTAGAGTATTTTGACCCTGACACATGTTCATTTGTTATAATGTATCCATCTTCTGATACTATTACTCCTGTTCCTAATCCAAGCTTTATGCTTCCTCCTTGTAAAAATATTGAGCTTCCATTTTCCTGTAATTTTGATATTCCTACAACACTTGATGATACTTCTTCTAGTACATCTGTTATTTTTTTGTCTTCTTCTTTTATATCTGCTACTGTCTGTGATGTTCTACTTGCTTCATATGGTGTTATAATTCCTTCGTTTTGAATGTCTATGTTTATATATAAGTTAAATAGATAAAATCCTGTTATTGTTAAAAATATTAATACTGTAACTGTTGTTACTGCAGTTTTTAAGCTGTCATTTATTATTTTTCTTTTTTTCATTTAAAATTCCTCCCTATTGTTTTTACTTATATCTATTTTTTCCTGTTTTTGGAATTTTAAACATATAATTGTTTAGAGAAGCTCCTTACAAGGAGCTTCTCTAAAAGAACATTTGCATCTTTTGCTTACTTTTTACCAGCCAATCCGAAAGTATCTGGTGACATCGACAATGCTATCTCTGGATTGCCACTAGTCGCCATAATTCATTTTATGGTTAGAGGCTTTTTTATTTGTTGTTTTAAAGTAATTCTACATTATTGTATATAAAATCAACTATATTTACATTTTTTACACCATTAACATTTTTTTGTAATACAATGTCTAATACAAACAAATATCTTGGATACATATCTTCAATTTTATAAAATGGTCTATATTCTCTTTCTTCTGTTTTTTCATCATCTATATTTTTTGATACTTGGATATAGAAATAGTTTTCAGTCCCCTTTCTTGCTATAAAATCACATTCGAATTTTCCTATTTTTCCAACACTTAATGAATAGTCTTTACTAAATAAATAATTGTATAATACATTTTCTAAAACTGGCCCATAATTTATTCTAGCATCTGTATTAAGTGCATAATATATGCTTAAGTCTGCTAAATAATATTTTTTTTCACCTTTCATTACTGATTTTGATTTTATATCAAATAATTCACAAGGATATAATATTTTTGCTTTTTGCAATATGTCAAGATATCTCTTAATTGTTCTTCTATCTGTATTTATTTTTAATTCACCTTTTAAATAGTTACAAATGCTTTGTACTGAAATTATTTTTCCGAAATTATTAACAATAAATTTCTCTATTTGTTCAAATAAATCTTTATCGTTAATTCTATTGCTTGTTTTTATATCTTTTTCAAAAATTTGATTTATTACACTTATAGTGTATTTTGTTTTTTCTTCAAGTTTATCATAATATAATGATTTTGGAAACCCTCCTGTTCTTATGTATTCTTCAAATTCTAAGTAAATATTACTATTTACTTCTTTGTTTAAAAATTTTTTCATGTCTACATATTCATAAAAAGTAAGTGGTAACATTTCTATTTCAATAAATCTTCCTGTTAGTTTAGTTATTAATTCTCCACTTAGTAAATATGAATTTGACCCAGTAATAAATATAGATATGTTTTCTTCTTCTCTATATGAATTAATTAGTGTCTCGAAATTTTTAACATTTTGAATTTCATCTATAAATAAGTATTTAAAATCATTGTCTGTCATTTGTTCATCTATTATTCTTTCTAATTGTTCAGGAGTTTTTACATTTTTATATCCTTTTTTATCAAGTTGAATATATATAATGTCTTTTTCTTTTACTCCTTTTTCAATTAATTCTTGCATAATTGTTTTTAAAAAAAATGATTTTCCACATCTTCTTATTCCTGAAATTACTTTTATCATATCATCATCATAAAATCCACGTATTTTCTTTAAATATTCTTCTCTTTTATATATTTTAGACATATTATCACCCCAAGTTTAATATATACTATATTATAAGAAAAATCAAGTTTCCTGACCATTTTATGTGTTTTTGTTAAAAAAAATGGTCAGGAATAGCTATTTATCTATTAAATTAATTTTATGAAATTGTAATTTTCTAAAATTCTAATTAACACATCAATTCTCATGGTAAAGCATTATTTTTTAATGTTTTACCTTTTTATTAGTTCTATTTTGCACATTACTACATATATATTTTTCTATTTTGTCGAATTTTATCGTTTTTTCTGCTTTTGTTACAAATATATTACATTTTTTCAAAATGGTTTATTTTTTTAGGTTTTAATTGTATAATTTAGGGGGCTTATAAGAAGTTTTGTCTTCTTATAAGTTAAAATAGATAATATAAATATGTTATCTGTCTTAGGGAAGTGAAAGGAACGGTTTTTTATATGGAAAAGAAAATTTTTAATTTAACTAATCCACAAAAGTCAATTTTACTTATTGAGGAATTTTATAAGGGAACTAATATTAATAATATTTTACGGAACTGCTATTATTGAAAATAAGGTAGATTTTGATTTGTTGAAAAAAGCTATTTCTATTTTTCTTGATAATCATGATAGTTTCCATCTAGAACTTGTTTTAGATAATAATGAGATGAAACAAACTTTTAATTATAAAAAAGATTTTAATATTGAAATTCTTGATATTGACTCTAAAGATGATATTAAAACTCTTGAAAATGATTTGATAAATCACGTTTTTGATATTTATCATTGTGATAATTTTTTTATTAAAATTTTTAGACTTTCTGATGGTTCTGGTGGGTTTATTGTTAATATTCACCATTTATTTGCTGATTCTTGGAGTTTGGGAATTCTTGCAAATGATATTGTTAGAATTTACTCTTGCTTGTTAAATGGTGAAGATGTTGTTAAAAATGATAATTTTTCTTACTTGAACTATATTAATTCTGAAAAAGAATATTTTAAAAGTGATAAGTTTAAAAAGGATAAGGAGTATTGGAGTTCTATTTTTAATACAATTCCAGAACAAGCTACTATTCCTAGTTCAAAACCTGATTCTACAAATGGCTTTTTAACTAAGGCTTGTAGAAGACTTTTTAATATTGATAAAGATATGATTGATAAAATTTCTGATTTTTGTAAATCTTGCAATGTTTCTGTTTTTAACTTTTTTATGGCTGTTTTTTCTATCTATATTGGTAGGGTTAATAATTCAAATGATTTTGTAATTGGTACTCCTATTTTGAATAGGACAAATTATGTTGAAAAAAATACTACTGGTATGTTTATTAATACTGCTCCTCTTAGAATTTTAGTTGATGATGATTCAAGTTTTAAGTCTTTTGTTTCTAATGTTGCAAAAGATTCTCTTGGTATGCTTCGTCATCAGAAGTATTATTATCAAACTATTTTAGAGGATCTTAGAAAAAATGACCCTAGTTTGCCTAATTTGTATAATATTCTTATTTCATATCAGGTAACTAGAGCTGCTACTGAAAAGGGTGTTAATTATTGGACTCGTTGGATTTTTAATGGTAATACTGCTGATGATATTGATATTCATTTATATGATTTGAATTCTTCTGGAAGTATTGATGTTGCTTATGATTATAAAGTTTCTAAATATAGTAATGATGATATAGAAGATATTCATAATCGTATTTTACATATTATTTATCAAATACTTGAAAAAAATGATATTTGTTTAAAGGATATAGAAATTCTTACTGCTAAAGAAAAACATGAAATTTTATATAAGTTTAATGATACTAAATCAGATTATCCAAAAGAAAAAAATATTATTGATTTGTTTGAAGAACAAGCAAAAAAAACTCCTGATAATATTGCTATTGTTTTTGAAGATAAAAAATTGACTTATAAAGAATTAAATGAAAAAGCTAATGGTCTTGCAAAGCAACTCCTTGATAATGGTATATCTAAAGGAGATGTAGTTGGTGTACATTTAAAACGTTCTTTTGAATTAATTATTAGTATTTTTGCAATTATGAAATGTAATGCAGTATATTTTCCAATATATACTGGTTATCCTTTGGATAGAATAAATTATATGCTAGAAAATAGTTCTACTAAATTAATTATAACTAATAACTATTTTGATAATCCTAATTTAAATAAAATAATTTTGAATAATTATTTGGATATTCCAAGTTTAAATATTGAATTAGAAAATATTAGATATTCTTCACAAAATATTGCTTATATAATATATACTTCCGGTTCTACTGGAAAGCCTAAAGGTGTTCAGATATCTCATTCTTCTTTAATAAATTTTATATATGCATTTACAAATTATTTTGATGGTATTGATAATAATGATAATTTTTTATCATCTACCAATATTTCTTTTGATGTTAGTATGTGGGAAATATTTATGCCTATACTAAATGGTGCTACATTGGTATTATATAACGAAGAAATTATTAATGATATAATGAATTATTGTAATACAATTATTAATAATAAAATTACTGCTCTTTATATACCTCCTAATATTTTAAACGAAGTTTATTCTATATTAGAAAATAATAAAAATTCTTGTATTAATAAAATTTTAGTTGGTGTAGAACCTATAAAAAAATCTACTTTAAATAAATTTTTTACTTTGAATCCTGATATGAAAATAGTTAATGGATATGGTCCTACAGAAACTACAGTTTGTTGTACTGCTTTAAATTATAGAAAAGAAACAAATTATTTGAATGAATTCGTTTCTATTGGAAAACCTCTATTGAATAATAGTATTTATATACTAGACTCTAATATGCTTTTTACCCCAATTGGTGTAGTTGGAGAATTATATGTTACTGGTAGTGGTGTAGGTGCTGGTTATATTAATAATCCAGTTGAAACTAATAAAAATTATTTAGATAATAAGTTTGATAATAGAAGTACTAAAATATATAAAACTGGTGATTTGGGGAAATGGAATTCTGATGGTTCTATCAGCCTTATTGGTAGAAGAGATAATCAGGTAAAAATATCTGGTTATAGAATTGAATTAAGTGAAATAGATGCAATTATTGCTAAATATCCATCAATTACAAAGTCTTTAACTGTAGTTTATAAATCTAATTCTAAAGATTATCTAGTATCTTATTTTACGGCAAAAAATAAGGTTTTATTAAATGATTTAATTAATTTTTTGATTACAAAACTTCCAATTTATATGATTCCAAAATCTATTACTCAATTGGAAAGTTTTCCTATAAATAGTAATGGAAAAATTGATAAAAATATGCTACCTACTCCAATTTTAAAATCTTCTAGTATATATGTAGCACCTGTAACTGAAAGTGAAATTAAGTTATGTGATATTTGGTGTTCATTATTTGAACAAGATAAAATTGGAATAGATGATAATTTTTTTGAATTAGGTGGTGATTCTTTATTATCTATTAAACTTACTACACATATATATAATGTTTTTAATATAAAACTTGGTATTAGTTCTATTTTTGAAAATAATACTATTCGATTATTGGCTAACTTTTTAGATAATTCAAAAAAAGAAAACAAAATAGATACAATTTGTGTTGCTACTAGAAGAAATAATTATCCATTGTCTTCTGCTCAAAAAAGAATTTATTATGCTTCATGTTTAGATTTGAATTCTACCATATATAATATTGCAGGTGGAATTATAATTGATAATTTATTAGATGTAGAAAAATTAAAGAATTGCTTTAATATCTTAATTAATAGGCATGATGCTTTACGTACTCATTTTGAAATTAAAGATAATGATATTGTTCAAATTATTGATGATAGAATAAATTTTAATTTAGAGTTAGATTCTGCTGTTACTGATAATTTAAATGATATTTATAGTAGTTTTGTAAAACCTTTCGATTTATCTATAGCACCTTTATTTAGAACTAAACTTGTTAAATTGAAAGATAATAAAATGCTTCTTTTATTAGATATGCATCATATTATTAGTGATGGTACTTCTCTTGCTATTTTATTACAAGAACTTTGTGATTTATATAATGGTTCTACATTAAGTAAAAAGCAAATTGATTATACTGATTTTACTTTGTGGGAAAAAGAACAGTTTAAAAAAGATTATTTTAATAATGAAAAAAATTATTGGGTAAATCAATTTAGTGATGAAATACCTTTATTGAATATGCCGACAACTTACCCTAGACCTTCTACTCAAAGTTTTGAGGGTTCTAATTATTATGCTACTTTATCTAAAACTGTTTTTGATAAGGTAAATGGTGTTTCTAAAGAGTTAAATATTACACCTTATATGCTTTTGCTTTCTTGTTACTATATTTTGCTTTCAAAGTATAGTTCTAATGATGATATTGTTATTGGAACTCCAATAATTGGAAGAAATTCTCAAGAACTTCATGATGTTCTTGGTATGTTCGTAAATACTTTAGCTTTGCGAAATAAAGTAAATACTGATTTGACTTTTGATGCTTTTAGCAAAAACATAAGAAAAAATTGCATAAATAGTTTTAAAAATCAAGATTACCCTTTTGATATGCTTGTTAAGGATTTAAATGTAAAAAGGGATTCTAGCAGAAATCCTTTGTTTGATGTTATGTTTGTTTACCAAAATAATGGCTATCCTAAAATTAACTTTAATAATACACAAACAAAATACTTTATACCAGATAGTAAGATTGCAAAATTTGATTTAACTTTAGAGATAATTCCTGTTGATAATGAATTTTCTTTACGTTTTGAATATTGTACAAAACTATTTGATGAAGATTTTATAAAAAGCTTATCTTCTCATTATATAAATATTTTAGATACTGTTTTAGAAAATTGTAAAGTTAAAATATCTGATATTGATATGCTTTCTAATGATGAAAAAGACCAAATATTGTCTGGTTTAAATGATACTTATATGGATTATCCAAAAAATAAAACTATTGCTAAATTATTTGAAGAGCAAGTAGAAAAAACTCCTGATAATATTGCAGTTGTTTTTGAAGATAAAAAATTAACTTATGAAGAATTAAATAAAAAAGCTAATCAGTTAGCAAAATTTATGCTAGATTCTGGTATTAAACAAAATTCTATAGTTGGCATTATGCTACCTCGCTCTGTTGAGATTTTAATTAGTATGCTTGCTACTTTAAAATTAAATGCTTGCTATATTCCTATTGATCCAACATTGCCTAAAGATAGAATTAATTATATGTTAAATAATAGTAATGCTAGTACTTTATTAACTTTTGAAGATATTTCTAATAATGTTATAGTTAATAATTATATTAATGTGAAATTGGATAATTCTCAAATTTATAATTGTAGTGTAGAAAATTTAAATTTAACTGCTGATTTATCTCTTCCTGCTTATATTATTTATACTTCTGGTTCTACTGGGACTCCAAAGGGTGTTATGTTAAATAATAAGGCTTTAACTAATTTAGCTTGCTATTTAAATAATAAAGTAGATTTTTTAAAAAATGAGTATTCAAATATGGCTATTGCTTCTATTACTACTATAAGTTTTGATATTTTTATTTTTGAAACTTTAATTTGCTTGCAAAGAGGTTTGAAAATTGTGCTTGCTAATGAGTTAGAACAAAATACTCCAAATCTTCTAAACGAATTGATTGCTAAAAATGATATTAAAGCTATTCAAATGACACCTTCAAGAATGCATATATTTATGAATAATAGAAATATTATGCCTAATTTATGTGATTTAAAATATATTGTACTTGCTGGAGAAGCATTACCAAAAGATTTATTAGATAGTATTTTAGAGTTGGGTGATATTACTGTTTATAATGGATATGGTCCTTCTGAAACTACTGTATTTTCTAGCTTTACTGATGTTACAAATTATAAAAAAATTACTATTGGTAAGCCTCTTTCTAACACTAATTTTTATATCTTAGATAAAGATATGAATTTATGTCCAATAGGTATTCCTGGAGAATTATTCATTGGCGGAGATGGTGTTGGTATAGAATATATTAATAATAAAGAAATGACACAAGAAAGGTTTATAAAAAGTCCTTTTGATAATTCTACTATTTATAGAACTGGTGATTTAGTTAAATATTTACCTAATGGGGAAATTGATTATATAGGTAGAATTGATAACCAAGTAAAAATTAGAGGGCTTAGAATAGAGCTTGGCGAAATTGAAAGTTGTATTTTAAAATATCCAAATGTTGATAAGTGTGTTATTACTGCAACAAAAGATATGAATGATAGACAATTTATTGTTGCTTATTTAACTGTTAAAGATAGGATTTCTACAAATAAATTAAGAGAGTTTTTAAAGGATATGTTACCTAAATATATGGTGCCTTCTTATTTTGTTATTCTTGATGAAATGCCATATTTAAATAATGGAAAGATTAATAAAAAGGCTCTGCCTTCTCCTGTTATTAATAGTTCTAGTACAGAATATATTGCACCTAAGGGTAGATTACAATTGCAAATTACAAATATTTTTCAAAGTTTACTATCTGTTTCTCCTATTGGTATAAATGATAATTTCTTTGAATTAGGTGGGGATTCTTTACTTGCTATTAATTTACAAATTGAGTTACTTAAATTATGCGATAATATTACTTATTCTGATGTTTTTATGTATTCAACTGTTAAAGATTTAGCTGATAGAATACAGAATAATAAAAAAGGTAAAGCTGATATATTGGATGCTAAAGATTTTGCAAAATTTGATGATATTTTAAAAAAAGGTATTGTTATGCCTAATGCTTTTTCTTATAAATCTTTAGGTAATATTATACTTTCTGGTGCTACTGGTTTTTTAGGTGCTCATGTTTTAGATGCATTTTTAACTAATGAAAGTGGAATTGCATATTGTTTAATACGTCCAGAACCTGGGTTAACTCTTGAAAATAAATTTATTAATAAATTGCATTTCTATTTTGGTAATAAATATGATGATATGATTGGAAGTAGAATTATTATTGTTAATTCAGATATTTGTATTGAAAATTTAGGTTTATCTAATAATGAACTTTATGATTTATCAAATAGTGTGTCTTGTGTAATTAATTGTGCTGCTAAAGTTAGTCATTATGGTGATTATAGTAATTTTAAAAAAGTTAATGTTACTGGTGTTGAAAATTTAGTTAAGTTTTGTATGCAATATGATAAACGTTTTTATCATGTTTCAACTTTAAGTGTTTCTGGTAATGGATTAGTTGACCAATCTTATATTGAACAGGATTTTAAAGATGAAGTTACTTTTACTGAAGATAAATTTTATATAGGGCAGTCTTTAGATAATGTATATGTAAGAAGTAAATTTGAAGCTGAAAGATTAGTTTTTAATTCTATTCTTAATGGTTTAGATGGTTATATTTTTAGAGTTGGAAACCTTATGAATAGATTTAGTGATGGAAAATTTCAACCTAATGTTTATGAAAATGCTTATATTAGTAGACTTTTATCTTTTGCATTAGTTGGATATATTCCAGATTATCTTTTTAATGCATATATGGAATTTACTCCTATAGATAGTTGTGCTAATGCTATTATTAAAATTATGGAATATAGTAATTCTAATAATAGAGTTTTCCATCTATTTAATCATAATAATATAGATGTTGATGAGTTTGTTAAAATATTTAATAAATATAGTAATATTAATGTAGTTGATAATAATATTTTTCTTGCAAAAATTGATGAGATATTAAGAAAAAAAGATTCTAGTAATATCTTATCTGGGATTATTAAAGACTTTAATGATGATAGGCTTTTAGTTTATAAATCTAATATTAAGTTAGAATCTGATTTTACTGTAAATTATTTAAATAATATTGGTTATAACTGGCCTCAAATTAATGAAGATTATATAAAGAAATTTATAAATTACTTTTATTCTATTAATTATCTAAGAAGAAAGGAAGGAGAGTAAAATGGAGGTTATTAGTTTAGTAATTAGCTGTTTAGTAGTAATATCTTTTATTGTATATTTAATGCGTTTTAAGAAAAAGTCTCAATTGCAATATATATTTCTTATTAATAATATATTACTTTTATTTTGGTGCGTTATGCTTTTGATACAAATGTTCTTTGTATCAAAATATAATGCTAATCCTATATTTTTTGAATATTTTGTATACATATCTGCATGTTTTATACCAGTTTCTATATTTTTTACTGGATTAATTTTTGCAAATACAAAAATTAAATTTAAAAAGTCTTATTTATTATTATTTATAATGCCTATAATTTCATTAATTTTATTATGGACAAACGATTACCATTGTTTGTTTTATGAAGTATATTCTATTAAACTTAATGATACTATAAAAGGTCCATATATGTATATACACAATATATATTCTTATTCTTTACTATTTTTAGGTGTATTTCATTTATTACGCTTTTCAATAAAGAATTCTGGACTTTTTTCAAAGCAATCGTTATTGATTGTATTAGGAGTTAGTATTCCTTTAATAATAAATGTATTAGGTAGTTTCAATCTAATACCAATGAGTATTTATATCACTCCAATATCTTTTACTGCAACTGTAATTTGCTTTTCACTTGCTATATTTAAACTAAACTTTTTAAAGGTTACTCCTATTGCTTTACAAAAAATTGTTGATAGAATTTCTGATAGTTATATTGTTTTAAATGAAGATAATACTGTTACTGATTTTAATGAAACTTTTTTAACTACTTTTAATTTAAAGCCTAATGTTGTACGAAATATTGATATTGTTAAACTTCTTCATATATTTAATGAACGTACAATTAATATAGATTCTTTACTTATTATATTAAATAAGGTAAAGTCTTCTAATGAAACTTTTCATTATGAAAAGCATTTTGAGAGTGTTAACAAATATTTTAATATAGAGATTAATGATATAAAGTCTAATGGCTCTTATGTTGGTACTCTTATTCTTTTAAAAGATATTACTCAACATATTGAGGATATGAATACTATTAAAGAAAACCAAGATTTGCTTATTGAAAAGGAACGTCTTGCTTCTCTTGGTCAACTTGTTGGTGGTATTGCTCATAACTTAAAGACTCCTATTATGTCTATTGCTGGTGCTGCTGAAGGGCTTACTGACCTTGTTAAAGAATATGATTATTCTATTGAAGACCCTGAAGTTAATTTTAATGATCACCACGAAATTGCTCATGATATGAGTGAGTGGATTGAAAAAATTAAGACTCATACTTCTTATATGTCTGATATTATTACTGCTGTTAAAGGGCAGGCTGTTACTTTAAATGAAAATGAACAGGATACTTTTACTGTTAATGAATTGATTAAGCGTGTTAATATTCTTATGAATCATGAATTAAAAAATGCTTTAATTGATATGAATATTAAGATGAATACTGATGATTTAACTGTTTTACATGGTAATGTAAATAGTTTGGTTCAAGTTATTAATAATATGATTTCTAATGCTATTCAGGCTTATGATGGTAAAACTAATGAAAGTATTGATTTGATTGTTGATAAGGATGATGATAGTATTATTATTTCTGTTCAGGATTATGGTTCTGGTATGACAGATGAGGTTAAGGATAAGTTGTTCCGTGAGATGATTACTACTAAAGGTAAAAATGGTACTGGTCTTGGTATGTTTATGTCTTATTCAACTATTCGTGGTCATTTTAATGGAAATATTACTTTTGATTCTGAATTTGGAAAAGGTACGAAGTTTAATGTTATTTTGCCTTTATAATATAGTATAAAAAGTCTAATTTATATTAGGCTTTTTATTTTTATCTACCGTTCAGTCTATAAAAATTTTTATTGTGAAAATCAATTTTAATATATTTTAATAAAATTTAGAGTTTCAACATATTGAGAAAATTAATAAATTAATATAGTCTGAACAATAACTTTTTTTATGTAAAATTTTGAATTTAATATTGCTTTTATTTTATTTTACTAATATAATATTTCTATAAAATGTAATGAGGTGATAATAATGAGAAAGGGTAATTTAGATAATCGTAGTTCTAATGGTTATAAAATTATTGTAGTAGATGATGAAATTGGTATTATTGATTCTCTTTCTATTTTTTTAAAGCGTTCTGGTTATGAATTTACTGGAGTTACTGATCCTATGGAGGCTATTGAAAAGGTTAAAAATGAACATTTTGATTTAATGCTTCTTGATTTTATTATGACTCCTATTCATGGTGATCAAGTAGTTGAGGAAATTAGAAAATTTAATAAGGAATTATATATTTTGTTGCTTACTGGACATAAGGATTTAGCTCCTCCTCTTGATACTATTCGTCGTCTTGATATTCAAGGTTATTGCGAAAAGAGTGATAAGTTTGATCAGTTACTTCTTCTTATTGAGTCTGGTATTAAGGCTATTTCTCAGATGAATTTGATTAAAAAGATTAATACAGAATTACAAGATACTTATGATAAGCTAGAACGTGCTTATATGGAAAGTATTCAAACTGTTCGTTATACAGTTGAAGCAAAGGATGCCTATACTAGGCGGTCATTCTGATAGGGTTTCTGAATATAGTGTTTTAATTGGTAGATATTTAGGACTTTCTGAAGATGAGTTGAAAACTTTACGTATTGGTGGTTTGTTCCATGATGTTGGTAAAATTGGGGTTCCTGATAGTATTTTATTAAAAACTGATAAGCTTACTGATGATGAGTATTCAGAAATTAAGAATCATCCAACTATTGGTGCTCATATTTTATCTACTGCTACTATTTTCCAGGATTTAATTCCTATTGTTAGACATCATCATGAAAAATATGATGGTACTGGGTACCCAAGTAAACTTGCTGGTGAAAATATTCCATTTTTTGCAAGAATTGCTGCTGTTGCTGATACCTTTGATGCTATGACATCTAAAAGAACTTATAGAAATGCTCTTCCTCTAGATGTTGTTACAGCTGAAATTGAAAGGTGTAAAGGTACACAGTTTGACCCTAAAATTGCTGATGTGTTTTTGGATATATTAAAAAATCATTATGATGAAATTTCTATTATCCAAAATAGGTATATTTAATGTTTTTAAGTTATATATTATAGATAGAGATTTTTAAAAAATTTCTATCTATTTTTTACTTATTCATATTGACATATTACATAATTTAATGTATATTTAAGTCGAAAATTAATTTAAAAAAGGAGGATGTTTTATGGTAGCATCACAAATTAGAGCTAATGCTCGTGAGGCTCTTAGTGGAAAATGGGGTAAAGCTGCACTTCTTACTTTAACATATGCTATTATTGTTTTTGTTATCAATTTTGTTTGCAGACTTATACCTATAGTAGGAGGTCTTTTACTTTTTGTAATCTCTACACCTATTTCTTATGGACTTTTAGTTTCTTTTATGAAGCTTAAAAGAGGTGAAGAAGTTGGTTATACAGATTTTTTAAATAATGGATTTTCTTCTTTTTCACAAGTGTGGGGAGTAGTAGGTAATACTGTTCTTAAAATGATTTTACCTATTTGCTTATTAGTGATATTTATTATTCTTCTTGCAGTTTCTATTGGAGGTAGTATTGCATCAGGAATTATAGCTGGTTCTTCAAGTGGAGTTGCAGGTTTTGGATTTTTAGCTTTTATTAGTGTTATCGGTTATTTTGCTTCTTTAATTTATGTTATTGTTAAGGGATATTTATACTCTTTAACATTTTACATTTTAAATGATAACCCTAATATGTCTGGTAAAGAAATTGTTGCTATGAGCGAAAGTTTAATGATGGGTAACAGATGGAAATTTTTCTGGCTAGGTTTAACTTTTATTGGTTGGTCAATACTTGCAGGTCTTACTTTAGGTATAGGTATGCTTTGGTTAATGCCTTATGTTATGATTAGTATGATTTGCTTCTATGAAGAACTTAGTAAAGGTTCAACAGAAAGTAAAGTAGAAGAATAAAAAAGGAATGGCAGATACTAATTTAAGCTATCTGCCATTTCTTTTTTATTCTTCTACTAACTGCTTTTGTTCTTGTTCCCTTTGTATTTGTGCTTCAAGTTCACTTATTGCCTTTTTTAACTCACTGATTTGTTTTTCTTTTTCTTTTATCTTTTCTTCTTGTTCGGAAAGAGTTTCCATTTTTTTGGCTTTTCTAGACATTTCTTCTAAATTATCTAGAACTTTTTGGTTTAGCTCTCTCCACTCGTTTACTTTATTACTGGGAACTGGAACTTTTGCTATTTGCGATTTAATTATAGCTATCGCAATTTCTATGGATTTTGCCCCTCCTATTTCTTTAAAACTAGAGTCAATCCGAATAGTTCCTTCTTTATCCCCCTCTACTTTTACAAACATAGGCTCCATAGTTATACTCCTTTCTTTTTGATTGATAGTAGAATTATAACATAAATTTTACATAAATTCAATTTATATTTTCATGCTTAATTTTACTTTCCCTCTTTCTAAATCTATTCCTATTATTTTTACTTTTACTATATCTCCTACTGATACTATATTTGATGGATTTTTTACATAAGAATCACTCATTTCAGATATGTGTACTAGCCCATCATGTTTTACCCCTATATCTATAAACGCTCCAAAGTCTATTACGTTTCTTACTGTTCCTGATAGTATCATTCCTTCTTTTAGGTCTTCTATTTTTAATATGTCATTTCTTAATATTGGTTTTGGCATATCTTCACGTGGGTCTCTTCCTGGTTTTGTTAGTTCTCCTATTATATCTTGCAGTGTCATTTCTCCTATTTCTAGCTCTTCTGCTGTTTGCTTTATATTTAAATTAGATAATTCTTGTTTTAATTTTGTAAGTTTTTCTTTATCTTTTATGTCTTCTATATTATAGTTTAATTTTTGTAATAGTTTTTCTGCTTTTTCATAGCTTTCTGGATGTACTCCTGTTATTTCAAGTGGATTTTCTCCATCATATATTCTTATAAATCCTGCACATTGCTCATATGCTACTTTTCCTAGTTTTGGTACTTTTAATAGTTCTTTTCTTTGTTTTATTTTTCCAAATTCGTCTCTATATTGTACTATGTTTTTGCTTATTGTTTTGTTAAGTCCTGCTACATATGAAAGTAATGATGGTGTTGCTGTGTTTACATCTACTCCTACTTTATTTACTGCATCTTCTACTACTCCTGTTAGGCTTTCTTCTAGTTGTTTTTGGTTTACATCATGTTGATATTGTCCTACTCCTATGGCTTTAGGATCTATTTTTACAAGTTCTGCTAATGGGTCTTGTAAACGTCTTGCTATAGATATTGCTCCTCTTAATGATACATTTATGTCTGGGTATTCTTCTGTTGCTAATTTTGAAGCTGAATATACACTTGCTCCTGCTTCTGATACTATTGCATAGTGTACTTCATGGTCTACTTCTTTTATTAGATTTGCTACAAACATTTCTGATTCTCTTGATGCTGTTCCATTTCCTATTGCTATCATGTTTACTTTATGCTTTTTTATTAGCCCAAGTAATACCTTTTTTGCTCCTTCTATATCGTTTTGTGGTTCTGTTGGATATATTGTTGTTGTGTCTAATACTTTTCCTGTTTCATCTATTATAGCAATTTTACATCCAGTTCTATATGCTGGGTCAAATCCTATTACTGTTAATCCTTTTAGTGGTGCTCCAAGTAGTAGTTGTTTCGCATTTTTTCCAAATACTTTTATTGCTTGTAGTTCTGCTTTTTCAGTTAAATCTGCTCTTATTTCTCTATCTATTGAGCTTTCTATTAGCCTTTTCCATGAATCTTGTATTGCTGTTTGTAAATATTCTTTATAGTTTCCTTGTTTTTTTATTATTCTTTTTTCTAGTAGTTCTATTATTTTGTCTTCTGGTTTTTCTATTTTCACTTTTAAATATTCTTCTTTTTCTCCTCTATTTATTGCAAGTATTCTGTGGCTTGGAAGTTTGTTTACACTTTCTTTAAAATCGTAATACATATCATATGTTGATTTTTCTTCTGGTTTTGTAGCTTTTGTTTGTATCATTGATTCTCTATAATAAATTCTTTTTAATGCTTTTCTATAGTCTGCATTATCTGATATGTTTTCTGCTATTATATCTAGTGCTCCAGCAATTGCTTCTTCTTCATTTTTTACACCTTTTTCCTCGTTTATGTATTTTCTTGCTATTTCTTGTATTTTATGTGTTTCTTCTTGTTCATATATTGTATTAGCTAAAGGTTCTAATCCTTTTTCTTTTGCAATTGTTGCACGTGTTCTTTTCTTTTGTTTGTATGGTCTATATATGTCTTCTACTTCTGCAAGTGTTATTGCATTTTCTAAATTTTTTATTATTTCCTCTGTTAATTTTCCTTGTGCTTCTATTGATTTTGTTACTTCTTCTTTTCTGTTTTGTAAATTTCTAAGATATGTTAATCTTTCCCCTAATTCTCTTAATGTTTCATCTGAAAGCCCTCCTGTAACTTCTTTTCTGTAACGTGCTATAAATGGAATTGTGTTTCCATCATCAATTAGTTTAACTGTATTTTCTACTTGTCCATATTTTACGTTTAATTCATTTGCTATTGTTTGTATTATTTTGTCCATCATTATTTCCTTTCCTTTTTGTTTTTTGTAATTATACCATAAAAAATAAGAAACTCGTCAATATGTTTCTTATTTTTTTATTTTTATTCTATTCCCAAGTATTCATTATACGTAATTTCTCTATCAATTATTTTATCACTTTTTATATCTATTATTCTATTTGCTACTGTTTGGGTTAATTGGTGGTCGTGTGATGTAAATAATAGGTTTCCTTTAAAATTTTTCATTCCTTCGTTTACACTTGTTATACTTTCCATGTCTAGATGGTTTGTTGGTTCATCTAGTATTAAGAAGTTTGCTCCTGATAGCATCATTTTTGATAGCACGCATCTTACTTTTTCTCCTCCTGATAGAACATTTACTTTTTTTAATGCTTCTTCTCCTGAAAATAGCATTCTTCCAAGGAAGCCTCTTATGTATGTTTCATCT
>CATKFT010000156.1 GCA_949747745.1 uncultured Clostridia bacterium | reverse complement strand
TTATTTAGAGAATTTATAGTTTCAGGTTATAGACTAGTAGCAGTAGAAAAAGGTGGTGAGGTAATAGCAGCATCTATATGGGGAAAACTAAAAACAGTTACACAAATGATAGCTATTATTCTAGCTTTTATAGATACTAGCTATTATGGAGCATTTATTGATGGAGGATTGATAGGATATAATTATATTATAAATTTAGTTATGACAGCTATTATGACGATATCAGTAATAGCAACAATTTTTTCTGGATATGATTATGTGAAAAATGGTAAAGATTTGTTTAAATAGTTTTATGCAATTTAGTGAAAATAGATTATAATTAAGACCCCACAGTCACTAAATACAAGCCTACTTGTTTATGTAAGTACTTCGAAAGGTGTATGAAATAAGCAAAACCAAAACACAAAAATAATACGTTGAAATAAGTTAGAAATTTTTTTAGCACAAAAAATGAATAGAATTAAAAAAAATAACCACCCTATATTATAGAAGAACAATAGGGTGGTTATATGTTTATAAAAAAATCAAAATTTGAAAAATTATTAAAAAGTATAGATGAATTGAATTATGTTTTTACAAAGAATAATTTAATAGATTTAGCAGAAATTTTAGGAAATAGAAAAGAAATGCTAATACGAAACATACTTGCAGGAATTGCAAAAGGAATAGGCATAGGAATAGGTTTTTCTTTATTAACAGCTGTAATAATTATAATTTTGCAAAAAATTGTTACATTAAATATACCAGTTATAGGGGATTATATAACAGATATTGTTGAGATTGTTGATAGAAATAGAAAATAAAAAGGCTAAATATCAATAGTTGTGGTGGAAAACTTTGAAAGTTTTCTGCTACAGTTTTTTATGCAAATAAAAAAAGAGGCAGGTGATAAAATACATCTGCCTTTATAAAAGAAATTCTATTTTTTACTACTTACTTCAGCATATTTTTTTAATTTTTCATAAACCATATAATTAACGCTTCCGGCAGGGAAGTGACCAGTTTTATCCTTTTTACCAGCAGGGACACCAGTTAATACTTCAATTCCTTCTTCAATAGAAGAAACAGCATATATATGGAATTGTCCTTTTTTTACAGATTCTATAATTTCATCTGATAAACTTAAATTTTCAACGTTTTGAACTGGTATCATTACGCCATGAGAGCCATCTAAACCACGCATTTTACATATTTGATAAAAACCTTCAATTTTTTCATTTACTCCACCAATTGGTTGTATTTCTCCTTTTTGATTTACTGAACCGGTTACTGCAATTCCTTGGTTAATTGGTACATCTGATAAGCTTGAAAGTAAAGCATATAATTCGGTACTAGAAGCGCTATCACCATCAACACCATTATATAATTGTTCAAAACATATACTTGCAGTTAAAGATAATGGAATATCTTGTGCAAACATTTCTCCTAAATATCCACTTAAAATATATACACCTTTAGAATGGCTTGAACCAGATAATTCAACTTCTCTTTCTATATTGATAATACCAGATTTACCAGTATAAGTATTAACTGTTATTTTAGATGGCTTTCCAAATGAATAATCTCCAATAGTCATAACTGTTAAACCATTAATTTGTCCAACTTTAGAACCACTTGTATTAATTAATAAAGTATTATCTCTAATCATTTCAGTATATCTCGAATCATATTTTTTAATTCTATCTATGCGTTCATCTAAAGTTTTTTGTACATATTCAGCAGTTACGATTTTTGCTTTTGCAAGTTTTGCCCAAGTACATGCTTCTGCAATTATTTCAGATAAATCATTAAATCTTGTAGATAATTTTCTTTTATCATTTGCAAGTTTTGATGCATATTCTATAACTTTAGCAACAGCTGTTTTATCTAAAGGAATTAAATTTTCTTGCTCACAGAATCCATGTATGAAACGTGCAAGTTTTAACATGTTATCTTCTGTTTTTGGAGCATCATCTTCAAATTCTACTTTTATTTTAAATAATTTTTTGAAGTCTGAATCCATTGCAAGTAAGGTATGGTATATATTTGAACCTCCTATTAAAATTACTTTTAAGTCTAGTGGAATAGGTTGTGGTTTTAAAGATACCATTACCATAGAGCTACGTTGGTCAACAGCATTTTCTATGTTTAATTCTTTTATTCTTAAAGCCTTTTTTAAGGCATCATAACATAAAGAGTTTGTAAGTAAGTCTTTTGCTTGTAAAATAATATATCCACCATTTGCCTTATGAAGTAATCCTGGTTGAAGCATTGTATAATCTGTTTTTAATGCACCATAATAATTTTCATACTCTAGTTTTCCAAATAAGTTGTGGTATGAATAGTTTGAATCCATAATAACAGGAGCACCTTCTGTATTAGAATTATCTATAAAAAGATTTACACGATAATTTAGCCAAGGCTGTTTTTGAACTTGATTTGGAACCTGTTGAGCTTGTACTTGAGTTTGTGTTTGAGCTACAGGTTGTTCTATAAAAAATTGTACATTTTTTAGTACATCTTTTTTTACATTATCTAAGAATTTATTAATAATTTTATTTCTTTTATATTTTGCTTTTATATAGTTAATATGCGAATTAATAGTAAGTAGAGCAACATTAGATTGCCATTCTTCTATTTTTTTGTCTGATGCTTTTTCTATTTGCTTAATTTCAGAAATAACAGAGATGATTTGTTCTTGTACAATTCCAGACTTACTTTCAAATTCTTTTTTTATGTTTTCATCTAATTTTTCAAATTCATCCTCTTCAATAGTTTTACCATCTATAACAGGCATCATATAAATACCATTTTGAGCAGCTTTTACTTGAAAGCCATGTTTCATAGATTCTTTATTTAATTTTTCTAATAATACAGAACGTTTTTGCTCAAATTCTTGTCTTATTAAAGTTTTTTCTTTTTCAAAGTCTTCATTACTAAAAGTTTTATTAATATCTGCTTTAATATCTTTTACAAATTGTTCCATATCTTCTTTAAATTCTTTACCAAGACCTGCTGATAGGGAAAGGGCTATTGGTTCATTTGGGTTATCAAAGTTGTATATATAGCACCAGTCTGATGGAGCTTTTTTCTTTTTAGAAATCTTATCTAAATAGTGTTTTGTGTACATTGTTTTTCCAACACCATCTGGACCTTCTAAGTATAAGTTGTAACCTTTAACATCTACACTTAAACCAAATTCTAAAGCTTTAATTCCACGGTCTTGACCAATTCCTGTGTCTATACCAGTAAGTAAAGAAGTATCTTCAAATTTAAAGATATCTGGATTACAATATTCTCTTAGGTCTTTATAATTTAATTCATTTTTTTTCATTTGTTTTAATTCTCCTTTTATTATATTTTTTATCAAATTTTGAAATCTGCTCTTATATAACATTTCTATATGAATAAATACTAATTATTTA
>CATKFT010000155.1 GCA_949747745.1 uncultured Clostridia bacterium | reverse complement strand
TTTTTATTTATTCTATTCTTTATATTATTTTTGTGTTATAATAATATTTATTACATAAATTAGATATAAAGATAGTAATTTGAAAGAAACAATTTTTATCCTTATATATTTTAGTATTTTACAAAGAAAGGAACTTTTTATGGAACGATATGATAGCGCAAAACGTGCTGGTATTTTAGGTATTATAGGAAATATTTTTTTACTTATTATAAAGACTATTGTTGGTATTAGTTTCAATAGTCAATCTATGATTGCAGATGCTGCAAATAGTGCAGGAGACATTTTTGCATCACTAATGACTTTTATTGGTAACAAAATTGCAAGTGAACCAAATGATAAAACACATAATTTTGGCCATGGAAAAGCTGAATATATATTTTCTTTATTTATTAGTATTTCTATGATTTTTGTTGGTATAAAACTTTTATATGACTCAATTATGTCTTTAGTATATAAAGAAACATTTACTTTTTCTTGGTTATTAATTATAGTTTGTATTACTACTATTTTAGTTAAATTTTTATTATATTTATACACTAAAACTTTAGCAAAAAAATATAATAATATTTTATTAGAAGCTAATATGAAAGACCATAGAAATGACTGTATTGTAACAACTTGTACTTTTATTTCAATTTTATTTGGAATATATGGTTTCTATTTATTTGATGGAATTGTAGGAATTCGGAATATCAATTTGGATTTGTTATACTGGATTTACTATCCTAATGGAAAGTTGCAATGTTTTAATGGATATTTCTATTGATAGCGATACTGAAAAAATGATTTTAGATTTAGCTTACTCTTATAAAGATATAAAAAAAATAGATGCTATTTCATCTACTCCTGTTGGGTATCAATATATCGTAGTTATTACAATATATGTTGATGGAAATATGTCTACTTTTAATAGCCATAACTTAGCTGATTCTTTGGAAAATGATATAACTAAACTTGATAAGGTTTATAGAACTATTATTCATGTTAATCCTATATAGCAAAAAGAAAATGGTTTATTCAACTTTTTTGAATTAACCATTTTATCAAAAAATCACTTTTTTACTTCAATAATTTTTTACTTTGCTCTTTCACATCATCTTTTCATATTCTCCCATTTTATATTCACCGTGAAGTTATTATATCATCTAATTTTACATTTTCACCTTTTGTATCCAAAATTGGTGCAAACCATATGCCTGCAGTAGAAGAATTAGAACCACAAAAAAGCAGATAACCATTTCCATGAGTAAAGCCACCAATGGCTGCTGAAAACTCAGTATCATTCCAAAAATAATCTGTATTGTCTGTGAATTCTTTAATAAATTCTTGCCATGTTAAAGATGCCTCCTTTTCAAATGGTCCATAAATGTTACTAGAAATATTGCCACCAAAACCTTTTATTTCTAATGTAAATATAACTTTCTCTTTATCAAAAGAATTATCCCATATTTCACTTACCTTTATTTCATGCCTTTTATCACTTGTAGTTAATATTTTATCTAGTATTGTTTCTTCATTATTATCTGATAATGTTCCATATTTATTTAATATTTCTACCAATTCTTTCTCTGTAAATGTTCCCATATTACCTGTTTGCACATCTGCTATTTCTAGTTTAGCTTTTTCTATTATATCTGCTCTTTCTGTTTTTAAACCTGCTTCAGTTGCTGTTTTAAATATCCCTCTTTCTCCGTAGTGTTAGACTTAATGTTACTCCTGCAAGTATTAATAATACAATCACCGTTATCATAAGTGCTATTAGTGTTATACCCTTTTCTTCAAATTTTTTCATCTTTCTTTAGTTCCTCCATTTTTTATTTTTCTTTTAAGTATCAGTATATACATTTTTACTTTTTGTCCTAAATGCTTATTGTTTACATTTTATACTTTAGGAAGGAGCTATGTCAATACATATCACATAATTATTTCATCTTTTCTTAATAAATAATAGTTTTAGTCGATAATTACTTCTTATTCTTTTTTACTATTATATAGTAAAAATCTTTTCATTAAATGTAACTATTTTTATAAAAAAGCATTGTATCTACAACTAGACTACAATGCTTTTTACTAATTTTTATTTAAATGATTTTATAATTTTTTCCATTTTTGGTGCAAATGCATCTTTATCAGCTACTAATGATCCTGCTGTTAATAAGAACACTTTATCATCTTTTAGAATTATAACTTGTTCTACTTGCATTTTTTGACCTTGGCTTGTTGCTACATAATCTAATTTAGCAGCTTTTCTTCCATTTAAGTTTATATATTCTTTATTTATGTCTCCTTCTATTGTCATTTGTTGTTTTACTCCTGCTATAGATGCATCTATGTATCCTTCAAATGAAAATGAACTAGGAAATTTTTCAGATACAAGATTTACACTTGCTCCCATTATTTCTGGATCCATGTATGCTGGTTGTGTAGCTTTTCCTACTGATGTATAGTTTTCTGGATAATAGAATTCTACACCTTCCATAGCTTCACATTTTGTATATCCTTCCATGTTTTCATCTGCTGTATATACAGCTAAACTTGATATGTCCTCTGTTTTTGCCTCATTTCCACATCCTGTTAGAGTTACCACTCCCATTACCATAATAATCATTAGTACAATTAGTTTCATTGATTTTTTCATTGTTTTTCTCCCCTTTTTTTAATTTTTAAATTTATTTATGCTTTATTATTAGAGCCAAATACATTTTTAATTTTGTGTTTTACAGTTTTTTTAATTTCTTCTCTAGCTGGTAATAAGTATTTTCTTGGATCAAATGACCCAGGTTCTTCTGCAAACACTTTTCTTATTTGTGCAGTAAATGCAAGTCTTAAATCTGTATCTACATTAATTTTTGAAACTCCACCTATGCTTGCTTCATGTAGCATTTCATCTGGAACACCTTTTGCACCAGGAATATCTGCCCCATATTTATTACACATTTCTACAAGTTCTGGTATTACTGTTGATGCGCCATGTAGCACTATAGGAGTGTTTGGTATTAATTCTTTTATTTTTTTCAAAATATCAAATCTTAATTTTGCTTCTCCTTTAAATTTGTATGCACCATGACTTGTTCCTATTGCAATTGCTAAAGAATCACAACCAGTTCTTTCTACAAATTCTTTTGCTTGTTTAGGATCTGTGTACATAGCATCACTTGCTTCTACATTTACATCATCTTCAATTCCTGCAAGTTTTCCAAGCTCTGCTTCTACAACTACCCCATGTTCATGTGCATAGTCTACAACTTTTTTAGTTATAGCTATGTTTTCTTCAAAATCATACTTTGACCCATCAATCATAACAGATGTAAAACCTTCATCTATACACATTTTACAAGTTTCAAAATCTGGTCCATGGTCTAAATGAAGAGCAACTGGAATATTGGGTGCTTGTTTACATGCTGCTTCTACCATTTTCATTAAGTAATCTATTCTTGCATATTTAATAGCACTTGATGATGCTTGTAAAATTACTGGTGAATTTTCTTCATGTGCTGCATCTATAATTCCTTGTATAATCTCCATATTATTAACATTAAATGCACCTATTGCATAATGTTCTTTCATTGATTTTTCAAACATTTCTTTAGTAGTTACTAATGCCATTTCTTCCCTCCTTTACTTTTTTCTTACTATATTTTATTGCTAAATTTTATATATGTCAAGAGTTATTTTATTACACTATAAAAATTTTTGAATACATATCCCTTTTCTCTTAGGTACGCAATAATTTCCGGCAATGCTTCATAAGTTAAAATTTTATCTCCTGCATCATGCATTAAAATTACTACTGATTTTTTTTCTCCAACAGTAGATTTTGTATTTTCAATTATCGCTTCTTTTGTTTTTGCTCCTGCTGCATCATTACTTAACGCATTCCAATCTACATATGCAATATTATTTTGGCTTAATATATCTTTTGCTTCTTTTTTTATGTTTTTATATTTTCCTCCTGTAGAACCTCCTGGAAACCTAAATAAGTGTCCATCATAATCTACTCCTAGTACATTTTGTACAGCCTCTTTTGTTTTATTATATTCATCAAGTACAGATGTAGAACTTAAATAAATTTGACCATATACATGTGAATATCCATGGTTTGCTATATAGTGTCCTTCTTCATATGCTCTTTTTAAAATTTCTGGATTTTGCTTTACTCTTAAACCTAATACAAAAAATGTTGCTTTTATATTTTCCTTTTTTAATAAATCTAATATAAGAGGTGTTACAGATTTAGAAGGTCCATCATCAAAAGTTAAGTACACTACTTTTTCTTCTGAATGATATAAGTTATTCATTAATTCTTTTCCTACATCTGTAAATTTAGGCTTCATATTAACTTTTGCAATATGTTTTGTTTTTATCCCACTAGTTTTTTCTGTTTCACCTTTATTTTCTCCAATATTTTGTATAATAGTATTTTCATCAAGTTCATTTTTAAAAAAACCTTTTTTATGTACCTTAGCAAAATAGATTCCTGCACCAATACAAATTAATATCACAATTAAAGCTATCGCACAAACAATAGCAATTTTTTTCTTATTAACTTTAGGTTCTACCTCAATTAAATCATATAACATTTTAGTCACCTTTTATCGAATTTTGTAATTTATATGACTATTATACACTAAAAAATATTTTTTTAGTAGTGTTTTTAAAAATTTTACAGGATAATTTCATCGATTATTACAAAAAGTAATATTTGATGAAATCACCCTGAAAATTTTATCAATATGTTGGTTAATATATAATGTTTTTTACAAATTACGACATTTTTCGTGTTTGTTTTGTTTTATACTATATTAATAGAAAAGGGTTGGTTTAGAATGAATATGTTTTTTGGAATCCGGTAAAATTTTAACTGACATTAATTATGGTTTTTTAATTGAACCCAATAAATTTGCAGTAGCAAGTACAGTTTTAAAAGTTCAAACATATTATAACTCAGCAAATAGTATTTATTTAAAACTAAAAGGATTTAATAACATTGCTGATAGAATGTATAAAAACTTACAAAAAGATAGTCTAATTATGGTAACAGGTAAATTACTAACTGATGGCTTCATAGAAGTAGAAAGTTTTAAAATATTATAAAATAAAAAGGCACATATATTGGAACTTTCTACTAATACATGCCTTTTAGCTTCATTTTTACCTATATTAGGAAGGAATAAACCTCTTTAATACTAATACTTTCACTGTATATGTTTCGTAAAACACATAATCTGGAATAATATTAGAGTGCGGGACGAAAACCGTTGTTCGTGTTAGTGTTGCTAGCCCAATTGTATTCACGGTATGCTACAGGGTTGTCAGAGGGACTGTTGTTGAAACTCCCCCCACGAAGCAGGTAAGCCTTTGATTTATCCCTAAAATTGATAACTTAACTTCTTTTTATAAACAAATAATATTTTTTTATAAATGATATATTCCTAATAAACTTTATTTAATTTAAGTAACATATTTAACTTGTGTTACTTAATTATTATTTTAATGCTAAAATAAAGTTTGAAATATAAGCATTATCTATAAATTATTGTTTATAAATTTTTCAAGTATATTACAATCAATATCATTATTATAAAATAAGGTTTTCTTTAAATTATGCACATCTGC
>CATKFT010000154.1 GCA_949747745.1 uncultured Clostridia bacterium | reverse complement strand
CTATTGTAACCCATATTAAAAATATTGTTAAAGCTGCTATTCCAAAATTTTCAGTTTTTATTATTGCAAAATTTTGTAGAAATAGCAATATTACAAAAATGATTATCTCTATTTTAAAAATTTTTTCTTTATCAATCATTATTTAATACTCCTTTTACAATATTTTCTTCCTAATTTTATTCCATCAATTAATGCATATAGTTCTTCTTTTTGCCCTTTTAATATATAAATTACTCCTACTATAAATCTAGTTAAATAAAACCATAATCTAGTAATTACTTTTTTAGGTAAATATTTTTTCATAAAAATTAATCTGTTTCTAGTGTTCCATTTTATAGCAAATGAATTTGATTTTCCTCCTGATGATGCACTTTCTTTATGATATATAATACTATCTAAGCAAATTCCCAACTTAAATCCATTACTTAAAACTTGTACACAATAATCTACATCTTCATAATACATAAAATATTCTTCTGGTAAATATCCTACCTTTTCAATAACTTCTTTTTTTATTAACATACAACATCCTGTAATAAACTCTGTATATTTAAAATCTTCTTTCATTTCTTTGTATTCTTCATCTTTATGTTCTATAACAGCAACTGCTTTTGTCCAATTTATTTTTCCACCAATGCAGTTAATTTTACTAGGTTCTTCATTATACATAATTCTTGCACCCATAATGCCTATATCTTGATGCTCTTCCACTTTTTTATGCATTTTACTAATTGCATTTAATGTTATTATTGTATCATTGTTTAAAAGAAGTATATATTCTGCACCTTGTCCTAATGCATATTTTATTCCAATGTTATTTCCATTTGCAAAACCATTATTTTCATTTGATTCTATTAAGTAAATATCTTTCATTTGTCGTAGTCGTTCTACAGAATCATTTGTAGAATTATTATCAACTACAATAATCTTGAAATCAATCTGCTTCTCATTTTCTATAATACTATTTACACACTCTATTGTATCTCTATAATTATTATAATTCAATAGAATTATAAATATTTTATTCATTTTCACAACATTCCTTTTTTAAATTAATATTTCTTTATAATAGTTTTCAATTTCTTTAACATATTTTTGCTCTGATAATGGATTATTCCAATACATTTTATATGCATTTTGGCTCATTTGTATAATTTTTTCATTATTACACATATTCATTTTAATTACTAAGTCTTCTAAATCTCCCATTTTATATAAAAATCCATTTTTACCATCTTCAATATACTCCATACTAGAACAATTATTTCCTGATAATACTGGTATCCCCATTGCTAGTGCCTCAATTGCTGTTAATCCCATTGTTTCATACCATAAAGAAGAAAAAATTAATACTTTAGATTGTTTTAAATACTCATTTACTTCTTTAGTATCTTTCCATCCCACAAATGTAATATTTTTATATCTCTCCTCTAATTCTTTTCTTAATGTTCCATCTCCTACTACAATTCCTCTTTTACTTAGAATTGTAACTACTTTACAAAACATTTCAATTCCCTTTTCTTTACTCAGTCTCCCAACAAAAATATAATCATATTTCTTAACAAATGTTTCAATTTCTTGTCTTTCTATATTTATTGGATTATATATTAATTTATTATTCCAATTTTTTATCAAATTGTTTTTTAGTAATATCTCTTTACTAAACTTTGAAACAAAAATTACATTTCCTTTATATTTTTTAATGGTGTAATTTTGTACTATTTGTCTAAGTATCCTATATGTTTTTATTAAAAAATTTCTTGAATCACAATTACATAAAACACATTTGGAGGTCATAGCCTTATATTTACATATTGTATTTTGTGGATAATTAAAATACCCTCCATTAGGACATGAAGTAAAATAATCGTGTAATGTTAACACTACTTTAAATTTCATTTTAAATGCTATATCGAATATACTACTAGATAGTGCTTTTGTCCAACCATGTATATGTATTATTGTAGTTCTATTGTCTAATGTTTTTAACAGTTTTTCTAATTTTTTTTTTGCCTTTATATTATATATTCCATTCATAAAACCTTTTAATTTATTTCTTTCTTTTAGTGCTTCATTTTGGTTTGTCGTAAAATATTTTATACCTTCAATATTATTTTGTTTTCTATTTACAGCTGAAAAAAAATATACTTCTTTTCCATTTTCTTTAAGTAATCTTGCTGTATCTATTGCAACTTTGCTTGCTCCTCCTTGTACATAATTAAAATCGTTTACTATAACTACTGTATGCAATTCCATTGTTTTCCCCTTTATCTATTTTTTCCCTATTTTCATCCCTAAAAATCTAGCTAACATATTTGGTATAAATTTTATTAATACTTTCACATTTTTATCTTGTATAGTCCTTTTCAATACATATTTCGCCATTTTCATGCCACTATCATTTACTTTATATTTATCTAAATATGAATTTTCTTTAAAAAACTTTCCTGTATCATAATATCTTTTGTATAATTGTTTTAATGTAAAATTATGTGAATGTATAACTTTCGAATCTGCACAATATTTAATCTTATACCCATCCATTATTAACTTATAAGCTATATACATATCTTCACTAATTGGTAGTTCTTTATTATCATATCCATTTAATTTTGTAAATACACTTTTACTAATTGCTGATGCTGCATCTGAAAAGAAAAATGCCCTTAATTGCATTTTTTCTACATCTTCTTTTGTTACAAAATAAGAGTTTTCAGGATAATTTAATTCTCTTGTATACTTTTCTATTGAATTATTAATACATAACTGTCTACTAAATGTTGCATCACAGTTCCCATTTTCTATATCTTTTACTAAATAATATAGCCACAATTCATCTTCAATAATTATATCTTGAGTAATAAAGACTACTATATCAGCATCACTTTCAAATGCTTCTTTCTCTCTTGTTAAACTATGTGAAAATTCTTGTGGTTCTATAATCTTATATGTTGAATTTATTTTTTTTAAAATTTCTTCCGTTTTATCTTTACTTCTTGTTAAAATATATCTTATTTTATTTAAATTTACATTTCTTTGTGTTTTTATACTTAAATCTAACTTTTCAATATAGTTCTCAGCATTATAAAGTGGACATATAACATCTATTTTCATTTAAATAGTATCCTTTCTAAACTATATACAACTCTTTTCTCTTTTTACTATTTTTTTATATTACTTTTAAATTGCTCCCTCTTTTTTTACAACTTTTAACACTGTTTTTAATAATATCCTTATATCTCTCCTATTTCCTCTTCTATCACAGTATTCTTTATCTAATTCTAATCTATCAGCAAATTCTAATTCATTTCTTCCGTGCAACTTGCCATGG
>CATKFT010000153.1 GCA_949747745.1 uncultured Clostridia bacterium | reverse complement strand
TGAGATTTTGTTTCATTATAACGTCTATTTAAAGTTGGTATAACCCCTTCAAAGGGTACTTTAAATTTTCTTGTTCCGTGCAGCTGAAGTATATTCAAAGTCAATTTCTTCATCACCTGTACCATATAAAATTTTATCTAAAAATTCACGTGGTAATTTTTTTATTGGTTTTTTTATATCAACACCGATAATGCTTTGCTATACTTTCAAAATACATTTTTGCCATTGTATCACCTTTTTTCATTGTGCTTGAACCAAAGGCTTTAACTCCATCATATAGTGTTTTATTTTTATCTGGTATAATTAAATCTTCATCCATTTTCATTAAATATCCAATTCCTGTACAGCTTGGACATGCTCCAAATGGATTATTAAATGAAAACATCCTTGGAGATAACTCTGGAAAACTTATTCCACAATCTGGACATGCATAATTTCCACTATATAATCTTTCTTCGTGTTTACCATCTTTTACTACATCAATTAATACTAAACTATTTGCATGTTTCAATGCAATTTCAACAGATTCTGCAAGTCTATTTCTTACATCCTCTTTTATTACTAACCTATCAACAATTATCTCAATATTATGCTTTTTCTTTCTATCTATTTCTAAGTCATCTGTTAACTCTACAGCTTCTCCATCAACCCTTGCACGAACAAAGCCTTCTTTTGTAAAGTCTTGTAGAAGTTTTACAAATTCACCTTTTCTTCCTCTAATAATTGGTGACAAAACTTGAATTTTAGTCCCCTCTTCTAATTCCATTATATTATCTATAATTTGATCTAAGGATTGTTTTTCTATTCTTTTACCACATTTTGGACAATATGGCACACCTATTCTTGCATATAAAAGACGAATATAATCGTAAATTTCTGTAACTGTTCCAACTGTAGAACGTGGATTTTTAGATGTTGTTTTTTGGTCTATTGAAATAGCTGGTGAAAGCCCATCTATGCTTTCTACATCTGGTTTTTCCATTAAACCTAAAAATTGACGTGCATAGCTGGATAAACTCTCAACATATCTTCTTTGTCCTTCTGCATATAATGTATCAAATGCTAAAGAAGATTTTCCGAGAACCCGAAAGACCTGTTATAACAACAAGCTTATCTCTTGGTATTTCTATATTAATATTCTTTAAATTATGTTCTTTTGCTCCTTTTATTACTATTTTATCGTTCATTTTCTCCCCCCAACATGTATATATTTTTTATTATCCATACATGTAAGTTACATTATACTATATTTATTTTATTTAAACAAGTGTTTGTGATGATTTTTTTCTAAAAATTATTAC
>CATKFT010000152.1 GCA_949747745.1 uncultured Clostridia bacterium | reverse complement strand
GTTCTCTTTTGCCATACTGAGTATCCATCAGATGAATCCATACATAATACATCTACACCTGCATTAACAAGTGCTGGTATTCTTTCTTCATAATCTCTTGTATTAATACCTGCACCTACAATATAACGTTTGTTTTCATCTAATAAAGAATTTGGGTTATTCTTTCTTTCTTCATAATCTCTTCTAAATACTAAATATTTTAAGTTTCCTTCTTCTGTTAATATTGGTAAACAATTTATTTTGTTTTCCCAAATTATATCATTTGCTTCTGCAAGTGTAATTCCTTTTTTTGCAGATACTACATTTTGAGCTTTTGTCATGAAATCATCTATTGGTGCATCTTGGTTATCTCTTGTTATACGATAATCTTTATCTGTTACAAGTCCTAAAAATTTTCCACTTGCTGTTCCATCATCTGTTACAATTACTGTTGAATGTCCTGTTTCTTCTACTAATTTAATTACTTCTCTTAAAGTAGTTCCACTTTTTACATTTGAATCACTAATAACAAAACCTGCTTTATGTTTTTTTACATGATATACCATTTCAGCTTGTGCTTCAATTGATTGTGCACCATAAATAAATGCAACTCCACCTTCTCTTGCAAGAGCTATTCCCATTTGCTCACCTGAAACAGATTGCATAATTGCTGATACCATTGGTACATTTGCTGAATATTTTGGTTCTTCTCCTTTTTTATATTTTACAAGTGGTGTTTTTAATGAAACTTTATCTGGAATACAATCTTCTGTTGTTAAATTTGGTAATAATAAAAATTCATTAAATGTCCTTGAAATATCTTCTAAAATCTTTGCCATATTTGATTTCCTCCTATATTTACATAAATTTTATAAGAAAATGAAGCCTAAGCTTCATTTTCTCCTTTATTAGGTACTAAAAACTCATATAATGCATATACTGCCCCAATAAATCCAGCAAAAGCTAATAAAACATTTGCTATTGCATTTAGCATTGTTACAACCCATTTAATCTTATTGTTCATTTTTTCCTCCTGTATATAGGTTTTTATTTTTAACAAATATATTTTATATTATACTACACTTGTATTGTTATGTAAACATTATTTTTGAAAAATTTTACATTATTACATAATAATTCAATGGTAAATATTGCTATAAATAAGTTTTTAGCACCCAATTCATGTCTCACATGACAGCAAATAAACCTTTGATTTTACAATTATAGTAGTAATTAAAATTTAATACATACATACTATTTTACTAATCTCTCAGTTTCTTTTGCAATCATTAATTCTTCATTCGTTGGTATTACATATACTCTTACTTTTGAAGAATCTTTCGAGATAAGTTTTTCTTCACTTCTTACATTGTTTCTTTCTTCATCTAGGGTAACACCCATGAAACCTAATCTTTCACAAATTCCTTTACGTATGTTAATTTGGTTTTCTCCAACTCCTCCTGTAAATATTATTGCATCTACACCATTCATTGCAACAGCATATTTTGCAATAAAACCTGCTACTGAATATTTAAAATTATTCATTGCTATCAATGCCTTTTTATTGCCTGCTGCTGATTCATTTTCTATTACTCTAAAATCTGGTGCTAAACCTGATATTCCTTGCACTCCAGATGCTTTATTTAAAAGATTTTCTACTTCGTTTGCTGTTTTATTTTCTTTTTTCATAATAAAGGTAACAACTGATGGGTCTATATCTCCACTTCTTGTTACCATAGGAACTCCTGCAAGAGGAGTAAGTCCCATACTTGTATCTACACTTTTTCCATATTCAACTGCACAAACGCTAGAACCTTGCCCTAAATGACATGTAATAACTTTTAAATCTTCTGGTTTTCTATTTTCAATTTCTGCAAGCCTTTTAGAAACATACATATGTGATGTCCCATGGAAACCATATTTTCTTATACCATATTTTTCATAATATTCATATGGTATTGGATATAAATATCTTTCTTCTGGTATTGTTTGATGAAAAGCTGTATCAAATACTCCTACCATTGGAATACTAGGCATAACCTTCTTACATGCTTCTATTCCTATTATTCCTGCAGGATTATGCAGTGGTGCTAAATCTGTACATTCTTTTAAAACTTCTATAACGTTATCATCTATTACAACAGATTCTCTAATTTTCATACCTCCATGAGCTAAACGATGTCCTATAGCTTCAATTTCATTTAAACTATTTATTACTTTGTACTCTGGATTTACTAATTGCTTTAAAGTAAAATCGATAGCTTCTTCATGTGTTTTTGCAGGATGTGTAATTTCTATTTTTTGTCCATTTACTTTATGTGTAATAAAAGCCTCCTCTTCTCCTATTCTTTCATACTTTCCAGATGCTAAAACATTATCTGTGTTCATATCAATTAATTGATATTTAAGTGATGAACTACCACAATTTAATACAAGTACTTTCATAATCTACTTCCTTTCCATGTTATGGTTTTAACTACCATACTTAAAATTTATATTGATTATAACATAAAGCTAAATAATAATATAGCATTTTTTTAAAAGTTTCACATTTTATATTTGCCTATTTTTTGATAATTTAATTAAATTATTTTTTTATATCAATAGCTTGTACTGCTGTTATTGCTACTACTCCTATTATATCTTTTGCACTACATCCACGAGATAAATCATTTATAGGTTTTGCAATTCCTTGGCACAGTGGTCCATAAGCTTCTGCTTTTGCAAACCTTTGTGTTAATTTATAGCCTATGTTCCCAGCATCTAAATTTGGAAAAATTAATGTATTTGCATGCCCTGCAACATTGCTATTTGGTGCTTTACTTTTTGCTACTTCTGGCACAATTGCAGCATCTAGTTGTAGTTCTCCATCAACTATAATACTAGCATCTTTTTTTCTTACAAGTTCTGTTGCTTCTATCACTTTTTTTGTAGAATCTGATGATGCACTTCCATATGTAGAAAAAGATAGCATTGCAACTTTAGATTTTTTTCCTGTTAGGTTTTCAAAACTTTTACTAGAAGATATTGCAATTTCTGATAATTCTTCTGCTGTTGGATTTGGATTCAAACCACAGTCTGAAAATACAAAAATTCCATCTTCTCCATATTCACAGTTTGGTATTACCATTAAGAAAAATCCTGAAACAAGCTTTGTATCTTTTGCTGTTTTTAGTATTTGTAATGCTGGTCTTAAAGTATTAGCAGTCGAGTGAATTGCTCCTGAAACTAATCCATCACAGTCCCCACTTTTTAACATCATCATCCCAAAATAAACTGTGTCTTTTACTAGTTTGCAAGCTTCATCATATGTAAGTCCTTTTTCTTTTCTTAACTCGTATAAGCTTTTAGCATACTCTTCAGATTTATCAGATTTAATAGGATTTATAATACATGCAGAAGATACATTAAAACCATTTTCGTTTGCAGTTTGTAAAATTATGTCTTCATCTCCTAATAAAATAATTTTAGCAAATCCCTCTTTTAATATAACATCAGTAGCTTCAAGTATTCTTTTATCTGTTGCTTCAGGTAGTACTATTGTTTTAATATCTTTTTTTGCAATATTCTTAATTTCTTCAATAAATGACATATCTATTCCCCCTTTTTATATATAAACATTATATCGTTTATTATTAAAAAGCACAATAATTTTATTTGCTATTTCACAAATTTTATGTTAGAATACCTTAATAATTATGTAACTAGCTTGTTAGGAGAAAAATATGAAGTTAGAATATACTGTTAAAACTAATGAATATATTAATATAAAACAGATATTAAAGGAAAAATTTAATATGTCTGATAGATTAATTCTAAAACTTAAAAAATCTAAGAAAATAATTCTTAATAATGAAATTACATATATTAATAAAGCAGTTTTTCCCAATGATAAATTAGAAATTTCTATCGATTTTATTGAAGATAATTCTAATATTGTTCCTACTAAAATGAATTTAGATATTATTTATGAAGATGATAGTATGTTAGTTTTAAATAAACCTTCTGGAATTCCTGTTCATCCTTCTATGTCATATTATGATAATAGTTTATCTAATGGAGTTAGGTTCTATTTTGATAATATTCGGTTTAAAAAAGAAAATACGACCTGTAAATAGATTAGATAAAGATACTTCACGGTATTGTTATTTTTGCTAAAAATGAATATATACAAGAAAGTTTAATAAGACAAATGAATAATCATACTTTTAAAAAGAATTATGTTGCTATTATAGAAGGTATTATGGAGAAAAAACATGGGATTATTAATGCTCCTATTTCTAGAAAGGAAAATAGTATTATAGAAAGATGTGTTAACAATACAGGTGATACTGCAATTACAGAATATTATGTAATAAAAGAATTATTTAATAGCTCTTTTATATATATTACTTTGCAAACAGGAAGAACCCATCAAATAAGAGTACATATGTCACATATAGGACATCCTATTTTAGGAGATACTTTGTATGGAAATGCTTCTAATTTGATTAGCAGACAAGCTTTACATGCTTGCAAAGTTCAATTTGTTCACCCTATTTGTAAAAAACATATGAACTTAGAAGCAAATTTACCAGATGATATTATAGAAATAATAAAAAATTATAAAAACAGATAGGTTTATCCTACCTGTTTTTATATAAAAGTAAATCTATAAGCCGGGTTCTGTCTTAAATGGTCATTTATCTATTCCTTATATTACTATAAGGCTTAAGCCACCAAAACCAAGAAAATGAAAGAGCATCTTAGCTTTCTTGGAATTACGAGGTGTTGCTCCAGATGGGGTTTACATATGCCAAATATGTCACCATACTTGCGGTAAGCTCTTACCTTACCTTTTCACCCTTACCGTGTTATAGAAAAACTATACATGGCGGTTATTTTCTGTTGCACTTTCCTTAGAGTTTCCTCCACTGGACGTTATCCAGCATCATTTGCTCTTATGGAGCCCGGACTTTCCTCATACGCAACCTTTCGGTTTTGCCATACGCGACCATTCAATTTACTCTAATTACATTTTACTACAATTATATATTATATTCAAATGTTTTATCATTTTTTATTATATTTTTTCATTTTTTTGAGAATACTATTCTTAATAGTTTTTTATATTTGTAATTTTATTAGAAATATAAAAATATTTTAAGCTAAAGAAGCGGAAAGGACTTGATTTATGGAAAATCAAAATTTAAATATCTTAGATGAAGTTAATAAAGGTGCAACTATGGGGATGGATGCTATTTCATTTATTTCTGAAAAAGTATCAGATTATAATTTTAAAGAAGTTTTAACTACTGAATATAATAAATATAAGGATATCTCTAAAAGAGTAAATGACTTATATAATAATTATAGTGATAAAGAACCTCATGAAACAAATGCTATGAATAAAATGATGACTTGGTATGGAATTCAAATGAATACTATTAAAGATGATACTATATCCAAATTATCTGAACTCCTAATGCAAGGTACTAACATGGGTATTATTGAGGGTAGACGTTTAATTAATCAAAATGAAAATGCTAATCAAGATGTAAAAAATATTCTAAATGATTTTGTTGTTATGCAAGAAGATAGTGTAGAAACTTTGAAAAAGTATTTGTAGTTTCATCAGAAAATCTAACTCTTATTGAGATGGATTTTCTGATTTTTTATATGCCTCTTATG
>CATKFT010000151.1 GCA_949747745.1 uncultured Clostridia bacterium | reverse complement strand
CCAATTGGTGGCGTGAATGAAAAAATAGAAGGCTTTTATCAAATTTGTAAAATGAGAGGATTAGACGGTTCTCATGGAGTCATGATACCAGTACAAAATGTTGATAACTTAAGTTTATCCGATGAAATTGTAGAAGCCTGCAAAAAAGGAACCTTCCATATTTATGCTGTTTCTTCTATTGAAGAAGGAATTGAAGTATTAACTGGAGTTCCTGCTGGAAAGAAAGACAAAAATGGTCACTTCCCTTCACGGAACTGTAAATGCCCTTGCTTATGAAAGACTTAGGAAGTATGCGGAAATTAGTAGGAAATAAAAAGCTAGGGTGGGAGACAACTATCTCCCACCCTTTTTAATATTCAGTTGTACTAAACTAATCAGAATCTCTAATCCTGTTCATTCGACACCTCCGTCGCTTGTTGTTAGCTACCTTTGGTCTGCCGATCCGCCTGCTCGCTTAGATCGTCGCCGCACATGTCACAAAATTATTATTCATTCTGTTACAACTGCTGTTCTTACGTACCATTTTCATTGTCCTTGTCCTCCTTTGGTTTTGTTTACGTTTAGAACATATACCAGCACTCTTTGGCTGATGTAATTAGTATACTACATTATTTTTAATTTGTCAACATAATTTTGTGTTTTTGTTGAATAATTTATGTAAATATTTTGTAATTATGTAGGTTTGCCAATTTTTAAATATTTAAATATACTATAAATCATTACCTTTCTCCTCATAAAACAAAGAAATCATACTTACTTTGTGTATGATTTCTTTATTTTATTCTATTCCTCTGTTTTTGTTTCTTCTGCCTTTGGTGCTTCTTCTACTGTTTCAACTACTTCTTCTTTTACTGTATCAACAACTTCTTTTTCTACTACTTCGGTAGTTTCTACTGCTGGTGCTTCTTCTGGAGAGGCAACCGTTTCTGGTGCTTGTTCTACAACTTCAGCTACTTCTTCAGTAGCTGGTTCTTCTGTCATTTCTTCTTTTAGAACGATTTCTTTATTTTCAATTCTTGCACCTAATTTTTCTTTTGTCTTAGATGCTTTTCCTACTCTATCTCTTAAATAGAATAATTTTGCACGTCTTGCTTTTCCTACTCTTACTACTTCAACTTTTTCAACAAGTGGTGAGTGTACTAAAAATGTTTTTTCTACACCTACACCATAAGAAATTCTTCTTACTGTAAATGTCTCATTTACTCCTCCACCTTGTTTTTTAATTATAATTCCTTCAAATACTTGTATTCTTTCTCTGTTTCCTTCTTTAATTCTAACATGAACTCTTACTGTATTTCCAACATCTAGTACTGGAACTTTATTTTTCATTTGCTCATGTTCTAATGATTTTATAATATCCATTTTGAAATTTTCCTCCTTTTTATTGTTTTATAAACATTATAATTTTCACTTTTTAAATTACTAACTTTATTTTCTAACTTCTTTTAAATACTTTAAATCTTCTTCAGATAATTTTATATTTTCTAAAAGTTCTGGTCTTTTTCTATATGTATTTTTAATAGATTCTTTTCTTCTCCACTTGCGAATTTTTTCGTGATGCCCTGTTAAAAGTACTTCTGGTATTTTTTCTTCTTCAAAAACTTCTGGTCTTGTATACTGCGGATATTCCAAAAGTCCATTTGAAAATGATTCTTCTTCTATAGATTCTTTATTTAAAACACCCTCTACATATCTTGATACACTATCTATTAACACCATTGCTGGAATTTCTCCCCCTGTTAATACATAATCTCCAATTGAAATTTCCATAGGCGAAATTTTATCTAATACTCTTTGGTCTATTCCTTCATAATGTCCACATAAAATAATAATATGATTTTCTTTACTTAATTTTTCTATTTCTTTTTGATTTAATACTTTCCCTTGTGGAGACATATATACTACTTTTGCATTATCATCCACAACTGAATTATATGCATCATATACAACATCTGGTTTAATTACCATCCCAGCTCCACCACCATAAGGTGTATCATCTACTCTTTTATGTTTATCCTTAGAAAAATCTCTAATATCTACAACATTTATATTAATTATATCTTTTTGTATAGCTTTTCCTATAACACTACTAGATAATGCTTCAAACATTTCTGGAAACAGAGTTAATACATCAAATTTCATATTATCTCCTATATTAGTCCATCTATTAAATGAACTATCATTTTTTTGTTTTCAATATCTACATTTTTAATAACATCACTTATAGCAGGTAATAACACTTGTTTTCCTATTTCATTTTTAACAACATATATGTCATTTGCACCTGTTGGATATACATCTATAATACTTCCTAATTCTTCATTATTATCTGTATATACATTTAATCCAATTAAATCTATAATAAAATATGAATTTTCTGGCAATTTTACTGCATCATTTCTATCTATTTTTATAGAACAATTTTTGTAAATTTCTGCAGTATTTATATCATCTATCCCTTTTAATTTTAACAAAACTAAATTTTTATTATATTTTACTTCTTCAATAATAACAGTTTTTAAAGAACCCTTTATTTCTATATATATTGATTCTAAATCTTCAAATCTTGTTATATCATCTGTATAAGGTACTATTTTCAAAAAACCTTTTATACCATATGTATTAACTATTTTACCAATTTCTATTAATTGTTCCATAAGCTTAACCTATAAATTCAATATTTATTTTTTTATTTTCTTTTGTAGCAATTGCTTTTGCTACAATTCTTATAGATTTTGCAATTCTACCTTGTTTTCCAATTACTTTTCCCATATCTTTATTCGCTACCTTTACCTCAAATGTTGTAACATCACCATCTAGTTTTTCTGCAATTTCAACAGAATTTGTATCTTCTACTAAATTTTTTATCATAATTTCAAGCATTTCTTTCATATAGAACCTCCTAGTTTGCTTTTTTTATTAAAGCTTTTACTGTATCTGTTGGTTTTGCACCATTTTTTATCCAAGTTTCAACTTTTTCTTTATCTAGTACTATTGTAGATGGTTCTGTCATTGGATTATATGTTCCAATTTGTTCTATTATTTTTCCATCTCTTGGTGATTTTGAATCAGCTACTACTATGTGATAAAAAGGAGCTTTTTTTGCACCAAATCTTTGTAATCTTATTTTTACCATTTTTATTTCACCTCCTAAAAAATTTGTATATATAAATTTAAAAATTTGATAACTACTTTATTCCTCTATATCAGTACTTTTCACTAATGTATTACTTAAATAAATGTACTTTTCATAATCTTTGGATATTTCAGTCTAGTACTACATTTTTAGT
>CATKFT010000150.1 GCA_949747745.1 uncultured Clostridia bacterium | reverse complement strand
TCATTAAAAAAAACAATAATCTATGAGAAACATACTCCCATAAGTTATTGTATTTTATTTCATAAAATTTAATTATTTACATAATCATATTGACATAGTATTTCATCATATATATTTCCATTTTGGGAAATGGCATACCAATAAGAAGTAAAAGTAAAATCCTTTCCCATATCATATCCATGAATTACATAACCATGATCTGATGTATGATCAAATTCATTAATTGATGGTATATTCTTACCTTTTACTTTTAAGTAATTCAACAAATATCTTTCTGCTTGTTTAGCATTTGTAATATTAGGTTTATTAACTATAACTTTACACTTTGTTTTTTCATTATTAACTGTTGCTGTTATATATACTGTACCTTTTCTTTTTGCAGTAATAACTCCTTTTGCACTTACTGAAACAATCTGATTATTACTTGATTGATAACTCATTTTTTGCTTCTTTTCATTCGTTTTAATAGCTAACTTTTTTTGACTCCAAAGTTCAAGATTAATTTGATTATTTATAAACTGAATAGTAGGTTTAACAATAAGTATTTTTATAGTTTTTGTAGTCTTATTATCTGAAGAATCACTCGCAATAATAGTGGCCTCATACCCCCCCTTCTTTATCATAATTAACATTCTTATCATCTATAGAAACATCTACTAAATCAACATCTTTTGTCTTAAAAGATTTTAATATTTCTTCTTTTTTAGGCTTTTTATTTTTAATGAATTTAAAAGTATTTTTAAAACTTGTAAATATTGGTCTTTGGGTATCTTTAACATTAATCTCTACTTCATAACTCTTTCCATTATACATAATTTTTATAATATGTAATCCTAATTTAGGGTAATTTTTATTTTTAACATTTTTAATTAATGATAAATCCAACTTTGATTCTTTTAACACTTCGTCAGATGATTGTTCTATATCAATATAATCTTCAATATTCTTTGAAACCACATTTCCATATTCTAAATCAACTTTCTTACTTTTCAATACTAAATTTTCTTTTTTACAAGAAATAAGACATGTTATAAGAATAATCATCAAAAATATGAGCTTATTTTTTTTCATAGAATTCTTCCTTTTCAAAATACTTATCAATTCCATTAGCTATTCCTCTAACCATTCTCTTTTGATATTCCTCACTAGCCATATTCAAATCTTCTTCCTTATTTGTCATATAACCCATTTCTAATATCGTTACAGGAACTTGACACCAATTAATGCCACTCATTGTATCTGTTTCCCATATTCTTTCTTTTTTAGCACCTGTTTCTTTTACATAGTTATTTAAAATAGTTTTGGATAAATAGCGACTTTGTTTATAATATTGTCCATTATTTGGATTAGATGGCGTTTGACATATTGTCATCGCTCCAGTTATCTGAGAATTTGTCGAGCCATTTGCATGTAATCTAATAAAAGCATCTGCTTTACTTTGATTTGCTATTTTTGCTCTTTCACTATTACTTATATCAATATCATTTGTTGTTCTAATCATTAACACTTTATACCCTCTTAATTTTAGTTCTTTTTCCAATTTTAAAGCAATTTGTAATGTTAATTCATACTCTTTTAATTGACTCCATTTTCCAAAAGTTCCATTTGCTACTTTTGCCTTCTTCTTTTTTGAATGAGGAGCAATAGGTTCAAGATTACTATTCCCTTTTTGTTGATGTCCAGCATCTATAACAATTAATTTATTTTTTGAAACAGCTGCATCTTGTAATTTTTTTCTTTGATTATTTTTTATTTTAATATTTTGTTCTTTTGTTATAGATTCTTTTTTTTGACATCCTAACATAGAAAATATTAAAATAAGTGTTAAAAAAATTTTTATTTTCATTTTAAATAACCTTTTTTCTTTTCATAATCTCTAATAAATTTTGCATTTGCTTTTTCAATTTCATTAAGTAAATCATTGCCATCTAAAGCACGAACTCCTATAGGATGATACCAAGAACAACTTTCAAAATAATTTTTTAATTCTTCATCAGTATAAACACATCCACGTCTTGCATATATTTCATTTCTAGCAATTCTTAACTCCCATTGAGATAATCCCTCTAAATCACTTTCTACTAAATATACACAATCACTATCTGGAAAAATCATAGAATCATTATCCTGTTCATCTATGTAATCATCATCTGTAGAATTATCAACAACTGTAATATTGAGTTCATATTCCTCTTCATTTACATAATCATATACTATAATAGAAGTTTTACCTTCATTTAACCCTGTCATTTCTCCTTCAGGTGATACTGTAACAATATCTTCGTTACTTGATTCAAACTCAATATCATTATTGAAATTTTTCATCTGTATTTTTTGTGTATCATATATCTCTAATATATAATTAAATTTATTTATTTTAAACTCTGTCATATTTTTTCTTGATACTATGATAGCTGATATAATTAGAACTGCACTTATTCCAAAAATAATCTCTAATCTTATTTTATCTTTCTTTTTCTTATTTTTCTTATCTATAAACATTTTGTAATCTAATTGACATTTATCAACATCTAATGCATCTAATATCATATTTTTAGAGATAATTCCTATTGCTTCTTGTAAAGCATAATTTTCTAAATTTTTTTCAAAATTCAAACTCATATCATATTTAATTGGTTTATCTCTTATTATATTTCGAATAGTATCATCAACTAATTTCTTTTGTCTTAAAAAAAGTACATCTTTATTTATATGATTAGCGATCTTATTTCTATCAAGCCCATACTTATCAGCATATTTATTTATAGCTTTTTGTTTTAATTTATCCACATCTTCTTCTATATTTATTTCTATAGTATCAGAAAGATTTTGTAATAAATTTTGTTCATTAAAATGAAGCATTTCAATAACTTCTGTTTTTGTTTTTCCACAATGTGCACATTTCATATCATCAGTATGATATATACCACAGCTACATACCCAATAATTATCATGAACAATTGGTATATTATGGCATTTATTCTCATTTTCTTTAAAGAAAAATTCTTTAATCATTTCTAATCTCAAAGAATTATTAACTATATCTATTTTCTCTAATTTATCATTTCCAAGAATAACTTTTTTACCATCAGCTATATATCCTGTCATTTCAATTATTGATTTTTCTTCTGCCAGGTCTCTTTCAATATCAAAAACCAAAAAATTACTATTTTGATATACATCATCAATTTTAAAATAATCTTGATATACTTCTTCTCCATTTATTTTAAGATATAATCTCATTAAATTATTATCTTCATCAAGATCTTTATTAAACAACTTAATTCTTAAATATCTTTTATTAACTTCATTTTCCTTTAAAAATATACTTTCAAAAGAAAACATCCAATACTTTGAAGCGCTTTTATTAATACATGAAGATTCATTCATTAAAGAATAAACTATAGACAAATCAACATTTTCTTTTAAAGCTATATGATTGTTATTAGTATTATTCATACTATTTGTGAATTCTTTAGTTGTATTAATTACTGTTCTCCCAACATTAGCTGATATAGATTTCTCAATAATATTTTCATCTTTCTTAAAGATTTCAAAATATCTTACTGCCCAATGAAACATTCCATTAGCAAAAAACATATACATTCCTGTATTTAATGCTGATATATCTCTAAGTCCATTATATGCAGATTGTGCAATCCCAAACACATCATCCATATTTGAAGTACTAGATAAAGTTGCTCCTTTAAAAAATGTAGTTATTAAATTATAGTGGGGAAGCCATAAAAAACACAATATCCCAAATATAACAATACTAATAAAAAAATATATTTGATTAAACTCTTTTAAACTTTTTAATTCTAAAAATAAAACTATTAAAACTATAACTCCATATACATATACTATTGTATTTAAAAAAACATAACCAATAGCAGCTTCAAATATTTCTGAATTATTAAAATTAATACTACCTTTTAATGCCTCTGATAAAAGTACTATTAAAAACATCATTATCCCATTCGCAAATGCCACCCTTATAAATGACAGATTTTTAATTTCATTATTTTTCATTCTACATTCCTCTCTCCATAACATATAAATACCTTATCATATATAAATTCATTTTTATTATATATATCATAATCAACCAATAATTCTACATAATTGACTATCTACAACATAAAAATATAAAAATTATAACGATTTAATAATATTTATACCTACTAAAATTAGTATAAAAAAGAACTTTACCCATTAAAAATATAATTTTTAACAGATTAAAAAGAGTTCACTCTGAACTCTTTTATTTCACTTTCACAGTTTTTGTCGCACTATATGTTCCATAGTATTTCTTTCCACTTACTGTCTTATAGGCTCTTACTTTCACTTTATAGTTCTTTTTGCTTGTGAGTTTTGTTAGTGTCTTT
>CATKFT010000149.1 GCA_949747745.1 uncultured Clostridia bacterium | reverse complement strand
TGGCTGCTTTTTCTGGTGAATCAGAGGCTAGAAACAAGTATACTTATTTTGCAAGTGTTGCCAAAAAAGAAGGATATGAGCAAATTGCTAGTTTATTTTTAGAAACAGCTGAAAATGAGAAAGAACATGCTAAAATACATTTCAAGTACTTACAAGGAATTGGTACTACAAAGGAAAATTTATCTGATGCAGCAGCAGGTGAAAATTATGAATGGACAGATATGTATGCAAATTTTGCACGTGTTGCCGATGAAGAAGGATTTAAAGAAATTGCAAATAGATTTAGACAAATTGCTGAAGTAGAAAAACATCATGAAGAACGTTTTAGAAAATTGTTAGAAAATTTAGAAGATGGTACTGTATTTAAAAAAGGAAGTATTGTTGTTTGGAAATGTAGAAATTGTGGTCATATTCATGTTGGGCTTGAAGCTCCAGAAGTATGTCCTGTTTGTGCTCATCCAAAAGCTTTTTTTGAAGTACAAGCTCAAAATTATTAATTTGTTAAATATATCTATGGGAACAGTTAAACTTTCAACTGTTCCCATGCTTTTTATTAATAAAAATATAATTATTCTATTTCAATATTTTTCCTATAAAATCATAATCTTGTACATCTATTATTTTACAATTTACAAATTGTCCTATTCTTTCTTTACTTTTATTATCATTTTTTATAAAAACTACTCCATCAGAATCTAGTACATCCATATAACTTCTTCCAACATAATAGCATCCATCAAATGAAACTGCTTCTATCAATACTTCATATTCGTTTCCTATTTTTTCTTTTAAATTATTTTTTGATATTTCTTTTTGTTCTTTCATAATTTTATTGTATCTTGATTTCTTTGTCATAGGATGAATTTGCTCTTTTAATTTTTCTGCTGGTGTTCCTTCTTCTTTTGAATAAGCAAATGCTCCTAATTTATCAAACTTAACTTCTTTAATAAAATTATACAGTTCTTCAAAATTTTCATCACTTTCCCCAGGAAAACCTACCATTACTGTACTTCTTATTATAACATCTGGAATTTTGCATCTTATTTTATTAATTGTATTTTTAATACTTTCTCCATTACTATGCCTATTCATCCTTTTTAATACAGAATTTGATATGTGTTGAATTGGTATATCAAAATAATGACAAATCTTTTTAGAATTTTTAACTGTTTCTATTAACTCATCTGTTATTGTTTCTGGATAAGAATATAAAAAACGTATCCATTTTATTTTTTCTAGCTTTTCAAGTTCTTTTAAAAGGCTTGCAAGTTTAGCCTCACCATATAAATCAATTCCATATTTTGTTGTATCTTGTGCAATTATAATTATTTCTTCTATTCCCATATTTTCAAGTAATTTTGCCTCTTTTATTATATCTTCAATTTTTCTACTAATAAATGGTCCACGTATCATGGGTATTGCACAATATGTACAATTATTACTACACCCTTCTGCAATTTTTAAATATGCTGTTTTATTTCCTGTTGTAATTTTTCTTCTATTATAATCTAAATAGTCTTTTTCTTCTATATTTTGATATATCAAATTTCTTACTTCTTGCCAAAACTTTTCATAATCATTACAACCTATCCATAAATCAACTTCTGGTATTTCTTTTTTTAGTTCTTCTTTATATCTTTTAACCAAACATCCTGTAGCAATAATATATTTGCACTTTTTCTTTTTGTATTCTGCCATTTCAAGTATTGTATTTATTGCTTCAGTTTTTGCACTTTCTATAAAACCACATGTATTTATTAATATAATATCTGCAATACTAGGGTTATTCACAATTTCAAATTGGTGTTTTTCAAATAATCCTATCATCATTTCTGTATCTACCAAATTTTTACTACATCCTAGTGATATAAATCCTACCTTCATTTTCTTCCTCTTTCTTTATTTTATAATACTTATATTTTAGCTTAAATTCACTAGGAAATTTTCTATACAAATTATTTTTACTCAACCTGTCTTATTTTTGTATAGATATGTCATAGTTTCTAGTAAATTGTAATATATTTTATCATATTCTACCATGTTTTTCTAGACTTTTTTATAATATTAGGTATATAATATAAATTAGATTATAAAAAAGACTAAATGAGTTAACTAATAATAACAAGGAGGTAACTATGACACCACATATTGAAGCAAAAATTGGAGAAATTGCAAAAACTGTTTTAATGCCAGGTGACCCTATTCGTGCAAAGCTAATTGCAGAAGAACATTTAGAAAATGTAAAATTGGTGAGCTCTGTTCGTAATATTTATGCTTATACAGGAACATATAAAGGAAAAGAATTAACTGTTATGGCATCACGGTATGGGAATTCCAAGTATGGGAATTTATTCTTATGAATTATATAAATTTTATAATGTAGATAATATTATAAGGCTTGGTTCTTGTGGAGGATATACAAAAGATTTAAAAATATTTGATTTAGTTTTAGTAAATGATACTTATACTGAAAGTAATTATGCTCTCGCAATGAACAACGAAAATTGCCATTATATTTCTTCTAGTAATTATTTAAATTCTAAAATAGAAGAACAGGCTACTTCTCTACAAATACCTATAGTAAAAGAAAATACTTTATGTAGTGAAATATTTGATAAATATACTAAAGATATAAATGAATTATTAGATAGAATTCCTAAACAATATAATATAAAAGCTGCTGAAATGGAAGCTTTCGCATTATTTTATAATGCAAAATTTTTGAATAAAAATGCTAGTTGTATACTTACTGTTGTAGATTCCTATTATTATAACGAAGAAGCAACTTCAAAACAAAGACAAAACTCATTAAATACAATGATTACTTTAGGGCTTGAAAGTACTCTTATAATATAATAAATTTGCTTAATAAAGATATTGTTAAGCAATAAAAATGAGTATTTACTAGAATATATTTTTTATAATATCAAAATGACTCCTGAATTTTCAAAGTCAGGAGTCATTTTGATACTTTTTATTTTGTGTAGTTATATTATTTTTCCCCCACCAATAACTACATCATTTTCATAAAATACAATAGACTGCCCTTTTGTTATTGCTCTTCCGTGGATTTTCTAATTCTACTTTTACCATATCCTCTTTTATTGGAATAATTCGTGCTTTTTCTTCTTTTGCTCTATACCTTATTTTTACTGTAGCTTGCATTTCTTTTTCTAATTTATCAAATAATAAAAAATTTAATTCATTTGCATATAATTCCTTTTTATATAGTTCTTTTTCTGTTCCTACAATTACTTGATTTTCCTTTTCATTTAAATCAACTACATATAATGGTTCTTTATAAGAAATACCTAATCCCTTTCTTTGTCCTATTGTATAATAAATTAATCCATTATGTTCTCCTAATCTTTCTTTGTTTGTTGTCATAATTATTCCTTTTTTGGGTGGTGTTTTCATGTTTTTTAATAAAAAATCGGAATATTTATTATTAGGTATAAAACATACCTCTTGGCTATCTGGCTTTTTAGCTACTGGTAAATCATATTTCTTGGCAATTTCTCTTATTTCTTGTTTATTTTTATAATCTTGTAATGGAAATATTAATTTGGGAAGAATTTCTTTTGGTATTCCATATAAAAAATAAGTCTGATCTTTTGCTATTTCATTTGATTTTTTTAATACATATTTTTTATGTTCATTTGAAAATTCTATTTTAGCATAATGTCCTGTTGAAATATATTCACATCCCAATTCTATTGCTTTTTTGTAGAATAAATCGAATTTTATATGCTTATTACACTCTATACATGGGTTTGGTGTTTTTGCACATGTATAACATCTAATAAAATCATTTATAACATGTGTTTTAAATTCTTCCTTAAAATTGAAAATATAATGCGAAATTTCTAATTTATCACATATTTTTTTTGCATCATAAATCGCTTTTTGTGAACAACATCCATTTTCTATGTTATTATCTTCATTTTGCCATAATTCCATCGTAGCTCCTATTACCTCATATCCTGATTGTTTTAATAAAATAGCAGCTACTGAACTATCTACTCCTCCACTCATTCCCAATAATACTTTTTTCATTTTAGCCCTCCAAAAAAAGAGTCAGTTTTTACTTACCTCTCACTTTTTTAATATAACACTATTAGTAAAAAACAGAATAATTTCCACATAAAGTGCCTAATTACGTGTTAGGCTCTTTAAGTTTGCTTTTTCACTAGTTTATCATATATTTTTATTAAAACATAGAACTTTCCTATAATAATAAAAATAATTTTTACTTATTATAGATTAAACTAATTTAATTATTCTTTAGTAAAATAGATTTTTTTATTTTTTACATTTTTTCTATTAATTCCTGTAATTCTGATTTAGTAAATTTATATTTTTTGTTACAAAAATGACATACTGTTTCTATGTTTTCTTCTGTGTTTATTATATCTTGTATTTCTTCTTTTCCTAAAGAAATTAATCCTTTTTCTATTTTAATTTT
>CATKFT010000148.1 GCA_949747745.1 uncultured Clostridia bacterium | reverse complement strand
TCTTCTTTCTTTTCTTGTCATTTAATCAACCACCTTTATTCTTTACTTAATTATATCATAAATGATGATTGCGAAAAATTTTCACTCCTTAGAGCTGAAGTAGGTCCAGCAATAAAGAGTGAAAAATAAAATTTTACTCTTTTTAAGTGAGTAAAAGAAAAAATATGATAAAGAAATATCTAAAATAATTGAGAAAATGAAAAAGCAAGTTACTTTTGAATTAATTTTTATAAATGATGGTTCAAAAGACAAAACTTTGGTAGAACTTAGAAAATTAGCAAAGCAAGATAAAAAAGTAAGATATATATCATTTTCTAGAAATTTTGGAAAAGAGGCAGCTATGCTAGCGGGTCTTGAATATGCTACTGGAGATTATGTAACCACTATGGATGTTGATTTACAAGACCCACCTTATTTATTAGAAGAGATGTTGCGTATTATTCATGAAGAAGGATATGATTGTGTGGCAACAAAATCAACATCTAGAAATGGATATTCATTTTTTCGAAAGTTTTGTACAAAGTGGTATTATAGAATTATAGGTGCGATTTCAAAAACAGAAATGGTAGCTGGAGCTAGAGATTTTAGATTAATGACGAGACAGATGGTAGATGCCATTCTTTCTATGAAAGAGTATAATAGATATTCAAAAGGACTATTTAGTTTTGTTGGATTTGATACAAAATGGATAGAATTTGAAAATCAAGAAAGAGTAGCTGGAACAACAAAATGGAATTTTTGGAAACTATTTTCTTATGCATTAGATGGTATTACTGCTTTTTCAACGATTCCTTTGGTTTTATCTGCTATTATGGGAATATTATTTTGTTTTATTGCTTTTATTATCGTTATTATCATTATTTCTAAAACTTTGATTTGGGGAGACCCTGTAAGTGGATGGCCAAGTTTAGCTTGTATTATTTTCTTAGTAGGTGGAATTCAGTTATTTTGTACTGGCATTATTGGGCAATATCTTGCTAAGACCTATTTAGAAACGAAACATAGGCCAATTTATATTATAAAAGAAACAGAGAAGATGTAGTAAAAAAACTACGTTTTTTTTCTTAAGGGAGATATTTATGAGAAAAATAAGATTAGAAGAAAAAGAAAATATTAAATGTAGTAATAAAGTAATATTATTAGATAAACCATGTTATACATTTTTTTCATTAAAAGAAAATGGTGATTTTCTTCCTTTTGTAAAAAAAGGAGATTATGTATACCAAGAAGAAAAAATAGCTTTTAAAAAGGGAGACCATTTTCCAATTTTTTCTTCTATTAGTGGGGTAGTAGAGTCTGTTGATGTCGACAGAATTATGATACATAATGATTTTAAAAATAGAGTTAGAGAACACAATATTGTAGAATATTCATTGAATAAATATACAAAAGCTGAAATTTCTGATACTTTATTTCACTTAGGAGTTGTAAATGGTGGAAGGAATGAGAAAGAACCTTATGAAATTCTTTCTAAAGCTATCATACATAAAACGTTAATTATAAATGCATTACAACAAGAAGCTTATGTATATTTGCAAACTTTTTTATTAAAAATAGAGAGAAAAGAATTGTTAGAATTAATAGAAGCGTTCATAGAAATCTACAATTTTGAAGAAGTTTTAATAATAATTCCAAAAAATCAAGAATTATTGTTAGAAGAATGGAAAACATGCATTAAAGATACTAGAATTAAAATGATAGAATTAGAAGAATACTATGCCCTTTCTAATACAAAAGAGTTAGTTAGAGCCGTAAAAAGAACGACATTTAAAAATGACCCAATAGAAAAAGGGATTATAATTTTTAACGTAAGTACTATGTTAGCAATTTATGGTGCTTTAAAATATAGGCGTCCTCAAATTAAGACAATGATACAATTTACAGGAAATATGTGGAAAAATAATTGTTATATGGAAGTAAGAATTGGAACCTCTTTGCAAGAGGCTATGGCACAATTAAGTTTTAAAAGAGCAAAGGAAGTATTGCTTTTAGAAGGTGGAATTGTAGATGGAAAGATTATAGTTATGGAAAACTATATTGTTGATGCTAAAACTTTAGTTTTGACTGCTTGGAAAGTAACAAAGGAAGTAAAACAAGAAAGCTGCATTAGATGTGGCAAATGTATTAAAGCCTGCCCCATGAATTTGCACCCTGTACTGATTATGGAAGCCATATCGAAAAAGAAAAATTTAAATCGTTTTGGGTTAGAACGTTGTATTGATTGTGGTTTATGTAATTATGTATGTCCATCTAACATTGATATTTATAAAAAATTAAAAGAGGCAAAGGAGAAGTCACGATGAAACAATATATAAATGCTAAAAATATTTGTAATTATAATCAAAAAGATAATTCTTATCAATTGTTAATGAAAGTATTGTTAATTATGATTTTGTATCGTATTATAAAAATCGGTATTTTTCCATTTTTGTTAGGAAAAATTAGTATTTTCGAATCATTTTTACCAGTACTACTTATCTTAAGTTGTGTGTTATTATGCTATGCTGGTTATTATATAGGTGAAAATTTTTTATATCAAAATCGATATAAAGAAGAGGAATGTTTGATAGATGGTATTTTATTAGGACTATTACTTCCTATAAAAACGCCTTTTTGGTTAATTTTAATAGCCGTTTTTTTAACCATTGTTATAGGAAGATACTTTTATGATGGAATTCCGATTGGCATGCCGACTTTGATTGGAATATTAGGCGTTGTTGGTTTTTCTGTTTGGTTTCAAATATGTCATATAGAAAATATCAATATGAATCTTATTTTACTAGAATTTACAGAAAGTTATCAACAAAAACAAATGTCAGTAGCTTCTATTTGGTTAGGAGAGGTAGGAGAATGGATATCTAAAACAAGTCCTATCTTATGCATATTGGCATTTTTCTATTTAAAAAAGAATATAAAATGGCGAATTCCAGTTTATTTTATTGGAACATATTTGACATTGTTTATTTTTTCTAATTACTTTGTTTCAAACTCCTGGATAGATATTTTAAAAAATTTAGGAACAGGCAATTTACTATTTTTATCTTTATTTTGTGCTACTGAGACAAGAACCACTCCAGTTACCAATATAGGACAAATTTTATTTGCGGTATTTCTGGGAATATTTGTTTACATTGGAACTTTCTTTTTCACTTCCTATTTATCTATGATTTTAGCCATTCTAATATCGAATTTCTTGACATCTTTATATGATTATTTTGGAAATTATTATGAATTAAAATATTGTAGTGAATATGGCAATTTATAAAATAAAGGAAGTAAAAAATTTTTTATGAAATAGATAGAATTTTTTCAAACTTATCTCGTATCATTTTTATGAGTAGGAAGAATTTATCTACTTGACAGTATTATGATTCACTATTATAATGTAGATAGTTCTTCCAGATAAGGAGGAAACGAGATGAAGCAGGGGATACAAACATTAAAGTGTCATAAAGATACAAAAGTATATGGATTACGGTATGATACGATTTTTAAAAATGTATTTCAGAATAAACAATATTTAAAACAGTTTTTGAAACAAATTTTTAAAGAATCTTTAGAAGATTTTTGGTATGTTGATAAAGAACTTTCTAAAAATAATAAAAATCTGAGATATCGGGTGAGTGACTTAGTTATTGAAACCAAAAAAAGAATTATTATTATTGAACTTCAAAATAAAAATTTAGAAAATATTGAACCAAGGAGTAAAATGTATGTATCAGGTTTTTATACAAGACAAAATCCAGGAGAGTTTTATGAGAGAGTAAAGCCAGTAGAACTATTTTTGATTTTAAATTATCCTTATCAAAAAGCAGTGGTGTTAAAAGAATATGAACAAATGAATCAGAAATATAAAGAACAATTTGGAAGTTTATCAAAGATTAAAATATGGAATATTTATGAAGCATTAAAGGTGAAAAAGGGAATCGATTATGATTATGCCAGAATATTTAATTTAGATTATTGGAAAGAACCCGTTCATATTTTAATGGAGTTAAAGAAAAAAGGAGTGCAGAGTTTTATAAAGAGCATTGAACTTTATAATTTAGATTATAAAATATACAAAAAATTAAAGGAGGAAGAAAGTATGGAGATGAGTTTTGAACAAGCAACATCAATGATAAAATATCATGCAGAGCAAAGAGGAGAAAAAAGAGGTGAGCGAAGAGGAGAAAAGCGTGGAATCATAACAGGAAAGTTAGAAACTGCTTTTTCTATGTTGAAGAAAGGAACTGATTTGTCTTTTATTAAAGAAGTAACAGGATTATCAGAAAAACAAATAAAAGAATATGCAAACTCAAAATAAAAATTTAAAATATAAAAAAACAGAATCTTACAAATTCTGTTTTTTATGCAGCAATATCTTTGCTAACTTTGTTTAAAGTTCTTAACTCTCTAGCGCTCATTCTAATAGATTCACCATTATCTAAAGTTACTTTTTGTAAATTTGGTTTCTGAGCATGTCTAGTCGCTCTTAATGAATGAGATCTTCTATTACCAAATAAAGCTTTTTTACTTGTTACTTTTTTAGCCATATATTTGCCCTCCCTTATATATAGTTTTTTTCCT
>CATKFT010000147.1 GCA_949747745.1 uncultured Clostridia bacterium | reverse complement strand
TTTAATATTTCTTGCACACTAAATTACCTGTATAATCAGGGCACTTACTATGAAAATAATTATAAGTCACTTTTGCAGAACTGCCTTTTACAGTTGTTTGCTCATATCAATTTTTAGAAATCCCACTATAAACACTATAATAGAATTTTTCTTCTCTGATATATGATAAGCAATCTGAAGCTCCATATTGATAAAAATTAATATGGACTAGTAGGGGTTAATTTTGAACCAACCGATACTGCTAAATACAACTGTCCCTAAAATACAAATAAAAATATCAAAAAACAAAATTTAAAAATCCTCCTTTCACATAATTTTTATAACAAACAATTAATTTGTATTTATCAAAGCAAATGTGTAAGCGTTTTCTTTTTCAATTGTATTTTATCACATACCACATTATAAAACAATATAGTTTTACTATATTTTTCGATATATTGATATATTATATTTTTTATTATAAAACACTATTATGAAAGTGGTGATATCATGAGTAAAAAATCAAATTTATTATTTACTTTAGATTTACTTATCTTATCCATATTAAAAGAAAAAGATTGTTATGGTTATGAACAATTAGTCAAAAAACTCAAGAACTCATTATTCCTAAAATGGGTATATTATATCCTGTACTTTATTAGCTATTAGAAAATAATTATATTTCTAGTTATGAAATATACATTAAAACTAACCTAAGAATTTACTATCATATAAAAAAGATATAAGTATCTTAATTTATTAATTCAATATTTTGATAATATAATTAATACTTTAACTCATCTCATTCACAAGAAGAATAATAATGAACAATACTAGCAAATAATTTTACAAAGATGTGTACAATCTATTTCCAATGCACAAAGAAAAATAAAAAATTTATCTCAGCAAATTAAAAAAACAAATTTAAAAATGTGAATCAAACTCATATAAAGAATTAGAAACATTTTTTGGAACACCTATCGATATTGTTAAAGCTTATTATGATACTATTGATAGTTAACTCTTAATTTAAGCTATACAAATGAAAAAGATCATTAGATACACATGCATCACTCTTAGTACCTTTGCCTTATGTATCTCACTATGGATTATTCATATATATAATCAAGCAAATAACGATTTTCAAACTGCTGTACTAGATAATTATTATGAAGTGGTAGAGGAGGTTGATTAGAATGAAAAAATTATTATTACTATCATTACGTTTTACATTTGTATTTTGCGATATTTCCCATGTTCAAGCTGAAGAATTCTATTACAAAGAAGTTATCAAACATCTACGCATACAACATCTACTAAAACTGCAAAAAACAAGGTTACTTTGTCAATGGCTTTACCATTTCAGATTCTGTCACAGTAACTGGTACATTCACTTATAGCTCATAGACTTGGTCATACTATAAAAACTTTAAGAGAAACATATACACATATTTATGAGCAACATCGAACGCTACTTATTGAATACATAGAAAAGTTATAGTTCTGTCGTCCATTTGTCGTCCACAGAGTAAAACAAATGATTTAAGATAGAACGTAAAAAAGGCATATCCCTAGGTATGATGACGTATCAAAAAGCTCGTCATATACACCGCCGAGGCTATGCCTTTAATTATTAACTATTTGGTACATAAAATCAAAATTATATTGATTTTATCACTATTTATTACGTTGTTTCATCTGAGGTGCGAGTAATTAAACAAATGCAAATTTAAATTATCTTGATTTTATCGATACTTTTTTGTCCATCATATACTTATTTTTATATTTCACGATATTTTCACGGAAAACTCATGAAATTTATATGAGGTTGTATATCTACTATAAATACATTATATAAACTCGTAATAAATTTTATCATTCCTTAGTAGAATAAGTATTAGTTCTTTTTACTTTTTGAATATTATTAATGATTTTTGGAAGAGCATTATCTTCAATTGTTTTAACATTTACTCTTTTTCTATCATCTTTTGGTAATTGAATAAGCGAAATTGGATTCTCTTTTATGTACCCTACTCTCAAGGCACACTAAATGTAGCAACAAGTTTTTTTAACATTATTTAACGTTGATATATTTTGCTTTTTACTGATTTCATTGAAATAGTGCTGTAGATCAATATACTTTAATGTATCAATCTTTAACTCTCTTATACTTTTAACTATGTACATCCAATATGTTGCATTATAGTAATTCATTGTTACACTAGCATACTTATTTTTTTCCTCAAAATCCTAAATACATCATTAAAGTTTTTTAAACAATCATTAGCCCCTAATCTATCCAATTCAATGTTATCAATAAAATCCTTTTCATACTTTCTGGCTTTCTTCATTTTTATGAAACCACTTTTTATATAACATTCACTCATTCCTAGATGATTCTTATATCTAATAACCACCTGATAGACAGTTTCGTATTTATTACTTTTGACTTTTGAAATCGACATTCCTACTCACCTCCATCACTTCCTTCTGGACTTTATTTTCTCCTTACTTTGCTTTGTTTTAATTCTATCGCTAACATTTAATCCTGTATATTCAGTAAAAAAATTCATAATATCACAAGTGAAAATATATAATTTCTATCTGTTTTTATTATAGGTATTATTCCAAGTTCTCTTAGGGCAGTTACATGATTTTCTGAACAATTAATAATGTTTGTGTGTTCTTCTTGTGTAACCATTCTTAGATTTTCTATATAACACCTTCCATTACTCTATAATCAATATAATTTTGCCTAAATTTTTTGGTTATATCATATTTATAATTGCTATTTTTATTGACATATTTTCTTATATACTTGTTTAAAAACACATACCTCAACATATCTCCTATCATAGTAAAAAATGATTTTTAATACAAAATAATTTATTATCTATTTTAGACATTTAAGCAATATAAGAAACAACTATTTGTTATTTATATATTTAATTTAATGTAACACGTGAAAGTTTTAAAATACGAAAAAAAGAACAGCTTTTACTATTCCCTAATTCAACACTGACATAAAACCTAAAATAACTATATTTCAATTTATATTCAAATAAGACTTCATTATTTTTCTTACATTTAGATATTGTTCTACTATTGCTAAATTAGTTAATCTCTTACCAACATAATCATCAGCAAATTCGAAATGAAAAGACGATTCTAGATCACCTGGGAATATCAACACACTATATGCTCTTTTCTTATCTGAATTATGATACCTTAATAACTCATTATAACTCAATTGTTTGTAATTAAGTTCTTTAATATTTACATAATACTTTGAATCAAATATATATTTTTGATGTTCATCTTCACCATAATGATCTACAGAAATAATATAATGATTACTCGACTTATCTATTGCAAAACTTTTTTTCCCAAAATCAACAGTCGATTTAATTGAAGAATCATCAAATACTATACAATTTCTAGAAGAATCAAAACTCACAAATGATTTATTCAAATAATCATTAACCATCTCTTCCCATATCAAATTGAAATAATTTATCTTTACATGTATATCTCCGCCACTTGAAATATTATTATACTCTTTAAAAAAATTAATTAGTGAATCTACTAAGGTAATGTTAACATCTTTAAAAAGTTTTGATTTAATATTTAACAACTCTTTTATTACAAAATCTAAATTATTTATAAAATCAAAATTAAATTTCCCATAATTAGTTTTTGGTAAAGTAAAAAAGAATGGAAACATTTTTAATGTATTATCAATTACAAAAGCCATACATTCACTTAAAAATACAGACTGATAATTTTTTCGTTTGACATATAATGGTGAAAATATAATATTTCCATCATTTATAATTATCTGAGACTTATTTATGGTATCTTTCCAGGAAACTTTACCGTTATATCCTGGTCTAGATTTTATCATTATCTCTTTATACAACCCAAACCTTTTATAATAATCATATACCTTATAGAATGTTTCAAAAGGATAATTAGCTTCATATGTTGGTAATTTACCTATATATTTTTCTGCTTTACTATTATGATTTTTTTTATTTATATATTTCTGTATTGTGTCAAAAAGAAGTTTAAAACTATTTTCGTCTAAAATTCTTTTATCATTTAATTTGTTAATTTCTTGAGGTTGATAAAAGTGTTTTGGAAAAACAACTAACATAGAATCATTATTTATTACAAACCCTACAAAATCATAAACAGTGATATTTTCCCTTTTTAAATATCTAATATCTCCTTTAGTGAATTGAAAAATCTCAAGTACATCTGTAGCTACCTTATCTCCATCTTGCCCATAATAAAATTTCATCATATTATTTACTAAATATCTCCATAATTATAATAAATTCTTTTCCCACAATTCAATGCATTCAAAAAATTCATCACTAAAAATTTGTTCATTATTTTCAAACATATCATAAAGGTCTGAGAAACTATATGCTTTATTAGTAAACAATCTAAAATTCTTTTTGTATGATATTTTATGCACATCGTTCCATAGAAAATGAAGAAGTTTATTTTGAATTTTCAATTTAACTTCATCTTGTGTAGTAACATCATCAAATTCAATAAAAAATTGTCCAAGTTGCTTATCTTCTCCAAGATCTAAATACTTTTCACTAGAGATTACTATATTCAACGTACCATAAAGATTAATCCAAGAAACAATTTTTGTTCCAGTTTTACAATTTAATTCTATATTCACATTATTCATATATTCCTTTATACTTACTGGCGACTTTTTGGGTTTTGTACTTATATACTCCCATTCAAATCTCCTCTTAAATGCTGTATCCATTACATATACATTTTGATCACTAGTATTTACAGTACCTACAATAGAGAAATTAGCTGGTAATTTAATATGATTATTAGGTAATGCAATAATATCTTTAGCTATTACTTCATTACTAACAAAATACCTACTATAACCTTTATTTATCCCAGATTTTTCTCTATCAAGTAATTGGAAAATATCTCCAAAAATTGCTGCACAGTCTCCTCTTGACATTTCTTCAATTATTAAAAACACTTCTTTTGAAGTATCTTCATATGCCTTTTCAAGTGCTCTAGTGAAAATACCTTTTGAAAATTTATAAGTGACTGTACTTGTTCCACCTGGCACTTTTGTAACAGTAGGAAGTAATTGTCCCACAAAATCACTGTAACTGTATTCTGGGTGAAATGTTGTTCTATAAATTCTATCATCTGGTATACTATCATCATTCAATTTCTTATCTATCTTAAAACTCTTTCCAGTTCCTGGAGCACCATAATAAATTTTCTGCATCTTTTTTATCCCCCTAATAATTTTAATATGTGTATTTTCATCATTTTCAAAGAATCTATGTCATTTGTTATTGTATTTAGATCGCTAATATCGATTGTGTAACCTTCTTTTAAACCAATATAAATAGATGGGACTACCTTTAAAATAAACCTATAAATTTCTGCTGTTGGATTTTTTGATTTATTTAATTTATTAGCTAAAACTTTAAGTGTTTTAGAATAGGGATCTAAAACAAAATAATCATTGCTATGAGTCCCATTATCAGTTATTAAATCATCTATCATTTCTATATTGTTGCTAAGATCACAGAAATCATCTGTAATTATATCTTCATATTCATTTCCAAATAAATCCAAATAATTAAATCCCATCAATTTTGAAAAAATAATATTTATCTTCACTGAACGCTGATTCATTCTACTCAATTCATTTAAGTTAACTATGTATATTGGTCTATTATTAAGATGCAAGTCTTTTGTGCTATCATATACTCCTGAAAAAATGCCCATTAAACCAGGAATAACTTGCCTTGATAAAATATCATTTGCAGAATCCAAAGAAGGCGGAATATAGAAAAATAATCCATCAATTACTCCATTATCTGCTTCTAAATAGCCAGCATACACTGATTCTTTCCCAAGATTAGAAATTTTTGATCTAATAACATTTTTTCCCTCAAATCTGACATCTGTAATATTTAATTTATAAAATGTGTTATTCATGTCGTCAATAATTTTTAAAAGCATATCATTTATTGTTTTGACTCCTATAGAAGTCCAACGGGACAACACCGATGCATTACTCGCAACTGAATATAATTTATCATTCAAATCACAAGGCAAAACTAAAGTATGTTTCATTTTATTCTCCTTTAAAAATTTTTTATTATCACTTCTTTTTTTGTATATCGTAATCCACTAGTTCCAATATTTACAATTGTGAATTGATGTTCTTGCACCCACTTTAAAAGTAAATGATTTACTCTTCCTTTATGATATATGACATTGGATAACATGAATTTATAACCTTGAGCGTCAAGATAATTAAGAATATTTAAAAGTTCGACTTCCTCATCTGCTGTCCATCCTTTCATTCCACGTTTTCCGTCATTATAGGCAGCACTCGTAATAAAATAAGGTGGATCAAAATAAAAAACTGTATCTATTGGATATTCATTCCAATTTAAAGTTGTATAATCAGTATTTAGTAACTTCACATTTTCTGTTTTTGCATAAAAATGTAGAATTCGATGTTTAATATCTTCACTATATCCTGCAACTCCTATAGGAGTATTAAACTCATGCCTGCTGTTAAATCTTATCATATTTTGAAATGAATACATATGTAATAAATATAAATAAAGTGGAGAATTCATCCCTGCATTAAAATCAGAACGTAATTTGTTATAAGCATCTTTATTTCCTTTTTCCAATCCATAAGAAGAAATTGCTAACTCTATTTGATTAATTATTTTGTCTTTATCGTTGTTGAGTAACCATTCTATTGTATTATATACATAAGGATTCAATTCATTATATACAACTGCAGTTAAAGCTGAGATATTAACTCCTACATTAAATGCCCCTCCCATAACATCTACAAAAGTTCCAACTTTATCAGGAAGTTCATTAATGATAAATGGAACCAAAGTATCTTTGCTACCCGAATAATTAAGCGGAGATTTATTTAGTGTAATATCTTTTTGAAAATATATAATTACTTCATTCAAGTTTTTGCCATTTCCTTTGTTACTCGATCGGTGGTTTTGATACTCTCTATAGGTTGTACTTTCAACATATACCTGCTTATCTTTTGCAAAATGCTTAGCTAAAGATATTAGATCATCTAATGACACAAGTCCTTGGTTGCTATAACTCACTAAAATATGAGTATACTTTATTTTACGAAATAAATCTTCGAATGCTGTTAATGCTTTTGTTCGTTGAGCATATAATGAATTTTTATTACCACGGTCTCTCTTCCCACCTTTACCTGTAATTTCTGGCGAATCGTATCTAGCAATTGTTTCAAACATATGATACGCTGAAACGTACTGAGTAACCGTATAAGGTGGATCTATATAAGCAATATCTCCACTCAATTCTTTTATTAAACTATTGGTTTCCTTATTATACACCTCATTTTTACTAAATAACTTTACTTTATTAATCTCTAAAGGTTCTATTACAAATGCTTTTGTCGCCCTTGTATCCCAAAATTTAAAGAACGCTTCATAGGTCCCAGAAGTATTTGATACTTTTGTCACACTCTCAATTAATGAAGCCAACAAGAAGTAATACTCATCTTCATTTATTGTTCTATTTTGATATAAATCTTCTATTTTTAATCTAATACCATCAATTTTTAAACCATTTTCTTCTGTGAAGAACATTCGCCCACCAATAGGTGTATAATTATTATATACAAAATATGTTGAATCTGCTTCAAACTCCTGTGAATTTAGCCAAGTAAATATATCTTTATCATATGCTTTTTTAAATTTTTTAAAACTTGGAACGTTACTGTTTTTCAATTTCGCTTGATTCATTACATAAGAAAAATATAAAAAATCATTTGATTGAATGGTATATCGGTCCTTAAAATAATCTCCTACACACCCGGTTCCAGCGAACAAGTCCGCAAATGTTTTTCCCTGAATGTTGTACTTAATTATAGTTTTTTCAATTGCATCTAACAATTTGATTTTACTCCCTAAATATCTCATTTAATTCACCTTTCAATCATATCCTTATTATAATATTAACAACTTGTATTTGAACACCATTTTAAATTAGTAATTTGAATCAAAAATTTGTATACAATTTTTAACATTATATCAAATTATTGTTATTTTCTCAATCAAATAATTTTTATATATAATTGATTCCACTATTCATTTATTAAAAATTCTATCAGTGTGTTGATACACTAAATTGCTCTTCATCACTATCAATAATTAAAATTTTAAGATTATCAACTGATAATTCTACTTAAGTTATCTTTTTCATCATCAACACTACCACATATTTTTTCTTTTAGCCATGATTAAATCCATTATTTTATACTTATTTATAACTGATATATATATATGGAACTGCATATTTCTTTATAAATTAGACCTAGTTGAGTTTAAGCCCATATATTATATCCTTTTTTGATATTCTCTTTATTGAATATTAATTCCTTTTTTATTCATGTGATTTCATAAACTCACTAAACTCTATATTACATTTACCAACATACTTACATTTCTTGTAGCGATTGCCTCATTATAAATATCCAATTCCTTCTAATCAATATCAGCACTGCTGATAATCATAATATTCTCCTCATTACCTTCATCCCTTTTATTGATATATTCCTGATACTATACTCATTGTTTTTTTAATTCAATCATTTTTATTGGCAGTTCTCCAATAGCTTTTCTAATTTCACAACCTGCATCTACATCAATCAATTTGATGCCTGCTTTATCCATCTTATCAAATAACCTGCAGTCTACATTTATTTCTGACAGCAAACAGTCATAATCCAAGAAAAACACATAATCTGGTTTTACCTTTTAAGGGTATATGTCATGATACCTAAGTCATTTAAAATTAACATTTGTGGTTCGAATAAATAAATGACCACTAATTAAAAATACCTTGATTTTATCATTCTTTAGTAGAAACAAAATAACTTATATACATAAAATATATTTTTTCAATTAACAATCTTCTATAAATCATAGTTATTTCTATCAACTAATTTAATTTTACTTATACTTATTCTAAAACTTGATTCTATTTTGATCATTTATAAATTCAATATTATCATCATATAAATCATCTAATGCCTTTCTTTGGTCATCTCGGCTTGGATGTGTATATACATTCCATGTTGTATTTACTGTACTATGTCTTAATAAATCCCTAACAATTATTGGATTAATACCTGACATCATCAATTCAGTAGCATATGTATGTCTAAGCATATGATAATGAAACTTAATGTCCAACTTTTTTGCTGTATCTCTAATTCTTTCTTGAAAATTTGATGGTGTAATAAAATCTCCATGTTCATCACAAATAACAAATTCGTATGGATTTTCAACAAACCAACTTTTTAAATATTCACTTAATATTGAACAAATTTCTACCTTAGCTTTACTACTTTTTGTCTTTAACCTTTCTGTTAAATATATTTCTTTTCTTTTTAATCCAATATACTCTACCTTTCGTCGTATTGTTAATTGATTTCTTTCCAAATCAAAATCTTCTTTTTTTAATGCCATAACCTCACTTATTCTTAAACCAGTATATCTTCCAATCAACAAAGCAATGCCATATGATCTATATTTATATTGAGCTTTTTTCGCAAAACATCGATTAGGACTTGGGTTTATGATTTCTTCTATTAATCTTTTTAAATCCTTGTCACTTATAACTTCTACATATGTTTTCTTTTCTGGTATATTTGAAAGAAGAATATTAGGCACA
>CATKFT010000146.1 GCA_949747745.1 uncultured Clostridia bacterium | reverse complement strand
GAGGAAATAAGAAATGGCAGAAGTATATATGGCAGGAGATTTTAGAAATGGAACAACATTTGAAATGGAAGGAAATGTATATAAAGTAGTAGAATTTCAACATGTAAAACCAGGAAAAGGAGCAGCATTTGTTAGAACAAAATTAAAAAATGTAATATCTGGAGCAGTTTTAGAAAAAACATTTAATCCATCAGAAAAATATCCAGGTGCAGAAATTGAAAAAAGAGATATGCAATATTTATATGCTGATGGAGATTTATATTATTTTATGGATAACGATACATACGAGCAAATACCATTAAATAAAGAACAATTAGGAGATAGTTTAAAATATATTAAAGAAAATATGAGTGTAAAAATTCTATCTTTTAAAGGAAATGTATTTGCAGTAGAACCACCAATGTTCGTCGAATTAGAAGTTACTTATACAGAACCAGGATTTAGTGGAAATACAACTACAACATCTGGAAAGCCAGCAACACTTGAAAATGGATATGAAATAAGTGTACCATTATTTATAAATATAGGAGATGTAATTAAAATTGATACAAGAACAGGCGAATACATGGAAAGAATTTAAGCTAGAAAGGAAGTTTTATAAAAGTGTCAAGATTACAAGAAAATTTTAATGCTATAATGGCAAAAATAGAAGAAAGAATTACAGATGAGGAAGAATTAAAATTTATTAAACAACAAATGATTGATCTTTCAATGATATATATAGACGAATTAGACAAAATAATGGAACTTAGTGAAAAAAGAGTAAAACAAATATATGAAAACCAAAAAATGCTAGAACAAAAAATGGATATGCTTGAAAAAGGAGTAAATACGATTGAAAAAGAATTGTTTGTGGAAGAAGAATATGATTTTGAAATAGTATGTCCATATTGTAATTATGAATTTTTAACAGATATCAACTCAAATAAAAAAGAAATAGAATGTCCAGAATGTCATAATATAATAGAATTAGACTGGAATAATGAAGATCATAATTGTAGTGGACATTGTGGAAGTTGTGATGGATGTGAACATGATGAAGATGAAAAGTTTAATGCTCAAATAGGTAATATTAATAAAGAAATAGATGAAAATAATATGGAAGATGATGAAGCACAAGAAATAGAAGATGAAGAAGATATGTAGGGTTACTTTATAGTAACCCTATTATCATTTTATAAAAATTGATTTAGTGTTCTAGAGGAAATCTAAGAGATGTAGGGGGAGTGATAAACAATATCTATGAGAAATACTAAACTATATAATTTACTCATTAATAAATAAGTCTAAAGGATTTATATAATTTCCATCTATTCGTACACCAAAGTGTAAATGACATCCGAGTTGTAGCGCCATTTGTAGGATTTCCATTTTTATCTTTATAATTATTTCCAATAACACCATAAACATTTTTTGGACCAACATTAGCAATCCATTCACCCTTTTTTACTATATCGCCAACTGAAACAATAAAATTAGGAGAAACATGGCAATAAGTAAATTTCATATTATTATTTGAAAGTGTAATAGTATATCCGCCACCACCTAAAAAAGAAGCAAAAGTAATTTCACCATCACATACAGCATAAAGTTTTGTATCTTCTGGTGCACCAACATCAATTCCTTTATGAAAGCTAGAAGCGCCAGCTGTTGGAGATGTTCTTTTTCCAAAAGGAGAACTTAGGGTAGTATAGCCGAGGAATAGGCCAAACATATTTTGAATTATCACTTAATATAAGTGTATCAGAATATTCTTTGAAAGCTTGTGGATAAACATAATGAACTGGAATAGCTATAAGACAAACTATAATAATTAAAAATAGAATGAATTTAAAAGAATAAGAAGAAGTTTTAAAAAAACTACTATTCATAAGATACCTCCTAAAATAGTAGCCCAACAAATTTATTTTTTAAAAGCAAAAAATTTACTTATAAAGAAATTTAAAATTATAACTATTATCGAAATTATTAGTTTGTTAATTAAATAAGCTGTATTATCATTAAATATACCATAAAAAGCATAAATAACATTATTTAGTAAAAACACACCTATAATTTCAATTATCATAGTAAAAGCTCTACCTAAGCTGAATTTCCAAAATTCAGTTAATCTTTCTTTAAGTGTAACTGCTTGAGAATTGAATACTAATTTACGATTTGTAAAATATGCAAACAGTACACAAACAATAATACCAATAGTACTTGCAATATTACCTTCTACATTAAAAAATGCTTTTAATATATATGAAGTAACGATATTTACAACAGTGGTTAAAACACCAAAGATGATGTAAAATATTACTTCTTTAGTACAAAATTTCTTTACTAAATTTTTCATATGTTCCATAAAATTACTCCCTTAATTGATTATGTTACATATTATAAAATAATAAATTAAGAAAGTCAAGAAAAATATATTGTAAAAAAGACTATCATGTTGTATAATAAATATTAGGCGTTTAAATTTGGGGGTGTATTTGGTTTCGACAGTAAATTAGAAATATAAATAGCGAGCAGTGGAGCCTAGGTGCCACTTAAAAAACTTTAGGAAATAAATATAAACGCTAGAAATAACGAATTAGCATTAGCTGCCT
>CATKFT010000145.1 GCA_949747745.1 uncultured Clostridia bacterium | reverse complement strand
GAATCTATTATAACAAGCTTTGGTTTTGTTTTTAATATAGCATCTTCTATTAAACTAATATCTGTTTCTCCTAAAAATAATATATCTTTATTATTTATACCAAGTCTATCTGCTCTTATTTTTATTTGTTCTTTCGATTCCTCCCCTGATACATATAAAACTTTGCCTTCTCCTTTTACTTTATCACAAATTTGAAGAATTAAAGTAGACTTTCCAATTCCTGGCTCCCCTCCAAGTAATACTAAACTTCCATTTACAATTCCTCCTCCAAGAACTCTATCAAGTTCTAAAAAACCGTGTAGAATTTCTAACAACTTCTTTTCCATCTAGTTCATTTAACACCATTGGAGTTGCCTCTTTTTTCTTTTCATATTTTGTTCCATTTGATTTTACTAACTTTTCTTCATAAAAACTATTCCACTCATTACAACCTGGGCATTTTCCAAGCCATTTTGGTGATTCATACCCACAATTGCTACATACAAATACTGTCTTGTCTTTAGCCATATGACACTCCTTTCTTTCCATATTCTACTATACCTAATACAAAAAAGCAAGATTATCTCTTGCTTTTTAAAATAAGCTATATATTTATTTTAATTACTCTTTCCCAAGGTAATTCATCTTTTCCAAAATGTCCATAATTTGTTGTTTTTCTATATATTGGATTTTGTAATCCCAAATAATTTATAATTCCCCTTGGTGTTAATTCAAATTTTTTATATATTAAATCTACTATCTCCTCTTCTTTCATTGTACTTGTTCCAAATGTATCTACATATATGGATACAGGTTTTGCTACTCCTATTGCATAACTAAATTGTATTTCACATTTTTGTGCTAAATTATTTGCTATTATGTTTTTTGCAATAAATCTTGCCATATATGCTGCTGACCTGTCTACCTTGCTTGGGTCTTTTCCAGAAAAAGCTCCCCCACCATGACGGCTGTATCCTCCATATGTGTCTACTATAATTTTTCTTCCTGTTAAACCACTATCTCCTAGTGGTCCTCCTATTACAAATCTTCCTGTTGGGTTTATATAGTATTTTGTATTTTCATCTAAAAGCTCACTAGGTAGTACATCTTTTATTACTTTTTCTATTATGTCTTTTCTTAATACTTCTATTTCTACATCCGCATTGTGTTGAGTAGATACTACTATACTATCTAGTCTAACTGGTTTATCATCTTCATATTCCACTGTTACTTGTGTTTTTCCATCTGGTCTTAAATAGTTTATAATTCCTTGCTTTCTTACATATGTTAATCTTTTTGCTAATTTATGTGCAAGATATATTGGAAGAGGCATATATGCTTCTGTTTCATTACAGGCATATCCAAACATTATTCCTTGGTCTCCTGCTCCCTCTGATGCTATATTTTCTCCTTTTTTATCTTCTAATGATTTATCTACTCCTAATGCTATATCTTGTGATTGTTTTGATATATTTATATGTATTTTACATGTTCTATAATCCATATCTAAATTTTCATTATCATATCCTATTTCTTTTATTGCATTTCTTGCTATTTTTTCT
>CATKFT010000144.1 GCA_949747745.1 uncultured Clostridia bacterium | reverse complement strand
TAAATATTTATATATTAAGACATTACAAATATTTTCATAGAATAAGGAGGCTTATATGTCTAGGAATTCTAAACTAATTTCAAATAATTTAAGAGAAGAAATAGCAAAAGAATTAGGAGTATATGAACAAGTAAAAAAAGATGGTGGTTCTTGGGGAAATGTTTCAGCTAAAGACTGTGGAAGTATAGTAGCAAAAGCAATAGAAATAGCAAATAGAAGTGTAGAAAAATAACAAAATAGCCCATTTAGGGCTATTTTGTTATTTATAATTCAAAAGTAATTCTTTTCTTATTTTTTCAATTTTTGATTTACTGTACCCACTATACAATTTGATTTTATCAATACTTTCGCCATTTTCAAGCATTTTTCTTATAATCTCATAAATAGTTTTTTGAATTCCCTCAACAATACCTTCTTTTCTACCTTCTTGCCTACCTTCTCGCCTATTTTTCTCTCTTTCTCTTGCAATATCTTCTCTAACATAATCCCAAGCATATTTCATAAATAAATCATCTCCTTCATCAAATTTTTCTAATAAATTACTACAAATTCTATCATCAAAAAAATCTTTATAAATGTAAAGAATAAGTCGTCTAATTTTGTATTTTTTAGTAGAATCATTAACAATATTTGTTAACTTTTCAAGTACATCTAAAACTTCACTTCTCAATTTGCATTTGTCAATTGCAAGTAAGTAAGCAATTATACAATTCATATTTAGTAATTCTTCAATAGAATAATTAAAAATATTAATGTATTCATAACTAAAATTTAGAATATCTTTTGTATACAAATTGTCAAGTTTTCTATTTTTAAAATTAGGTGATAAGTTCCATTTTTTATCACCTGTATAAAGTAGAATTGGTATAATAACAGGAAACTCATAAGCTTTATTTTTAATATTACTTATATCAATTGTTGCATTTAATATAAGATGATAATATTCAAAAATCCTATAACTTATAGAATGGTCAATTGTAGATTGATGTTCTAAAAAAATATAAACATTGCTATCTTTTAACTTATATACAATATCAGAACGTTTACTTTTGTAATCATGTGTAATAAATTCATTACTATAAGGTATTAATTCAGTATAAAAAATATCAATATTAAAAAAATATTTTAAATATTGGGAAAACTCTATAGGGTCATTAAGAAAATCTTTATATAATTTATCATGTACATCTTTTATAGAAGGGTTGTATTTTATTTTATCATTAACAGTAGAGTAAACAATGTAATCAGGTGTAGTATCATCTTCTTTAATACAAAAATAAGAATTATAAAAATAAGACTTATATCTGCAATAATCTTCGTATGAAAAAAATATCATCATATCACTTCTTTCTTAAATTATAATACAAAAAAACAAGATTGTCAATAAGACGACAAATAAAAATTAACTTTTAAAATGATTTGGGATAATTTAATAAAGATATAAAATGAAAGGATTAAATGTATAAAATAAAGCTTAAACTAATTAAATCTAAATAATTAAGATATATAACAATAATATTG
>CATKFT010000143.1 GCA_949747745.1 uncultured Clostridia bacterium | reverse complement strand
ACTTAAAATGCCAGGAGAGGTAAAAGTTATGGTACCAACTAATAAAGCAGAAGAAATTGGTGTAAGAGGAATAGTGGATAAAGCTTCAGCTGATAAAGTATTCTCTATATTAGAAGAAGAAAAAACAGAAATGTCAATGAACTGGAACAAAAGATATCGTGATAACATGGATAAAATGAAAAGTGGAGATATATATGAAATAGCAGATGTTGTAAGAAACTTAGCATTTAAACAAAAAGAAAAAGGGTTATCAACAGGAGAAAAAAAGATGTTAACAAATGCAAAACAAATTTTAGTGAGTGAATTAGTGCTTGCAGAAAACGCATCAGTAGATGAAGTAGAAGGACTAATAGAAAATAAGATAAATGCATCATTTAAAGAATTTGAACTAGAAAATATAGAGCCAGTGAAAAATGTTGTAAATAAATTTATTCCATTTGAAGATACAGAGGCAAATGAAAATTTATAGCAAAAAAACGTTATTTGGTATGAACTAAATAACGTTTTTTTGTTGTCTAAGAAAAATTATATAATACTTTGAAATTATAATAACTATAGTAATTTTATTGGTAAAGAATACTCATAATAAATACTAAATAATATTCATTAATGTTTAGAGTAATTTTTAATATAGTTTAATTTGATTACAATTATGGATAATTATTTTATAAGAGAAAAATAGGTAGTGCAAATATTAAAAATGTATTCATATCGACAAATTTTGACACTTATAAGACAAACATATTGTAAAATTTTATGTGAAGTAAGAGGGATTTAATAAATTTCTGTCGAATAGTATAATATATTAGAAAGGGATGAAAAATGGCAAGGTATAGTGATGAACTAATTGATGAGATTACAAATAGCAATGATATAGTAGATGTTATATCACAATACGTAGTATTAAAAAGAAGTGGCAAATATTTTATGGGCTTATGTCCGTTTCATAAAGAAAAATCCCCTTCTTTTTCAGTGTCTCCAGATAAGCAAATTTTCTATTGTTTTGGATGTGGTGTTCGGAGGAAATGTTATTCGTTTTATCAGTAAAATTGAAAATTTAGATTTTTATCCTACACTTGAATTATTAGCTACAAGAGCACGGAATAACACTTCCAAATCTTGACAGTGGAGTAGATGCAAATAGGCTAAAGTTAAAAGATAAGGTATACAAAATAAACAAATTTACAGCAAACTTTTTTCATGAAAACTTATATAGACAAGACGCAAAGCTTGCTCAAGAGTATGTAAAAAAAAGAAAATTAGATAACAATACTCTAAAAACATTTAGCATTGGATTTTCTACAAACTTTGATGAGCTATATAAAGCACTAAAATCACAAGGTTTTACAGATGAAGAAATACTTGCATCGAGCCTAGTTGGAAAATCAGCTAAAGGACAATTTTATGATAAATTTAAATCAAGATTAATGTTTCCAATAAAAGACATACAAGACAGGGTAATAGCGTTTGGAGGAAGAGTTTTAGATGATAGCAAACCAAAATACATTAATTCTCCAGAAAATATAGTTTATAGTAAGGGCAGGCAACTTTTTGGGTTAAATGTAGCAAAAAAAAGTGGAAGCAACAAAATAATAATAGTAGAAGGATATATGGATGCAATTTCATTATATCAAAGGGGAATAACAAATGTTGTAGCATCTCTTGGAACAGCACTTACAGAAGCGCAAGGAAGACTTCTTAGAAAATATTCAAACCAAATTATTATGGGATATGATGCAGATGGAGCAGGACAAGCAGCTATTATGAGAGGTATGGAAATATTAAGTAGTATGGGATGTGATATTAGAATTTTACAACTAGATGGGGATGCAAAGGATCCAGATGAATACATTATAAAATATGGTAGTGGACGATTTGAAAAATGTGTTGAAAATGCAATATCGCTTGTAGAATTTAAAGTAAAATCATTAAAAAAAGATTTAATAATTCAAACAGCCAGTGATAAAATAAGATTTTTAAATGAAATTGTAAAAATTTTATCAAAAGTAGATAATAACATAGAAAGAGAAATATATATAGATAAAATTTCGAAAGAGTATGGAATTTCAAAAGAAGCAATATATGCTGAAGCAAATAAAGTATTTAATAATACAAATCAAGGAATAAAAATATTACAAAGACCAATTGGAATAAAAAGAAAAGATAGTAAAGTAAATGATAATAGCATTAGTGAAGGATTATTAAAAAGAGAAAATATGATAATTTCGCTTTTAATAAATCCAGAAATTAATGCATATGAACAAATTAGTAAAAAAATAAAACCAGAAGATTTCAAATCAGAAGTAAATAAAAAAGTTGCGAGTATTTTGTATGAACATTTTGAAAAAGGAAATAGTAATATTAACATATTAGGTTTATTTACAGAAGATGATGTAATAAATCATATAACAAGTATAATGGCAGATGATTTTGAAATAACAAATAGTGAAAAAGCAATAGGAGATTTGTTAAAATTATATGAAAAAGAAAAAATGATTGATAAAAAATTAGAAATTATAAAAATGTTAGAAGATGAAAATTTAGACAAGGAAAAAAGAGAAGAATTAGAAAGTGAATTAAGCAATTTAATAATAAAAATTGCTAAAATTAAATAGGGGGTTACCAAAGTGGTAAAAAAAGTAAAAAATGAAAAAGATATTAAAGAAACACAAAAAGATATCAAGCTAGAAAGTGAAAAAAAGGCTAAAATAGGAAAAAGATTAGAATTAGAAGAAAGTAGTGCTACAAAAAAAGAAAAAAATATGAGTAAAGAGATAAAAGAAGTAGAAAGTGTTAAAGATCAAAAAGTAAAAAAAATAGAAAAAGAGCAGTTAAAGAGTAATACAAAAAATAAGAAATCAGAAAAAACAGAATATAAAGAAGATAGTATGACAGAAGAAACAAAAAATATTGCAGATAAAGAAGAAAAAGGTAAAGACGAAAAAAATGTAAAGAAGATTAAACAAGATAAAACTAAAGCAATGAACAAAAAAGAAAACGACAATAATGAAAAGGATAATAAAGAAGGAAGTAAAATTAGAGAAGAAATAAATGAAACATTGGAAAATAGTGATACAGAATTAAGTAAAGAAAATCTAACAGAAGAAGATTTAAAGGAGGCTAAAAAATCAGAAGAAGATAAAGTAAAAAGCATAATAGAAAAAGCAAAAAAACAAGGGAAAATAACATATGGAGAATTAGCAACAGAATTAGATTCTTCAAATGCAGATGAAATTGAAAAAGTATTTGATGCTTTTGAAGAATTAAATATGGATATAATAAAAGATGATTTTGATGATGAAGAGCCTAATTTAGAAGAGTTAGAAGAAGTAGAAGATATAAAAGTAGAAGACTTAAATAATTTAGCAAATCTTGAAGGAATAGGTACAGATGATCCTGTTAGAATGTATTTAAGAGAAATAGGAAGAATTCCACTTCTTAGTTATGATGAAGAAATAGAAGTTGCAAAAAAAGTATTACAAGGAGATGAAGAAGCAAAACAAAGACTTGCTGAATCAAATTTAAGACTTGTTGTTAGTATTGCTAAAAAATATGTAGGAAGAGGTATGTTGTTTTTAGATTTAATTCAAGAAGGAAATATGGGACTAATAAAAGCAGTAGATAAATTTGATTACGAAAAGGGATTTAAATTTAGCACATATGCAACATGGTGGATACGACAAGCAATAACAAGAGCAATAGCAGACCAAGCAAGAACAATAAGAATACCAGTTCATATGGTAGAAACAATAAATAAATTAATACGTACATCAAGACATTTATTGCAAAAATTAGGACGTGAACCATCACCAGAAGAGTTATCAGAAGAATTAGAAATGCCTCTAGAGAAAGTAATGGAAATACAAAAAATAGCACAAGACCCAGTATCATTAGAAACACCAATTGGTGAAGAAGATGACAGCCATTTAGGAGATTTCATACAAGATGATGATTCTCCAGCACCACATGATGCTGCTT
>CATKFT010000142.1 GCA_949747745.1 uncultured Clostridia bacterium | reverse complement strand
TTGAGAAAAAATTTTAGTTAAAAATTTTTCTAAACTTCTTCTAATTTTGCTACTATATAATATCTTTGATCCGTTGGTCTAGTATGACTATTAATATATGAACATGTTGATAATTTAACTATTTTTTCAATTTCACCTATATCTACATAGTATTTACTCTGCTTTTTATAATACTCTATCTCTTCAGGAAAATTTAATAGTTTAATGTTTCTTTCTTCTTCAGTTATTCCTATTGAATAACAGCTAAATATTGTAGCCTTATAATTATGATTCTTAGTATATATTTCAAAAGTAGCATGTTCATCAAAGAACTTTCTATCCATATATTTGCTTAAATTTGAAAACATACTTCCATTTCTCATATTGTGACCATATATAATTGTTACATCTTCTTGAAATGGTTTACTGTTTAATGTAAATATTGAACCATTCTTATTATATTCCATATTAAATGAACGTTTTAGATATTTTAAACTATCATCATCTTGTAAAATAGGATAATTTATATTTGTATTTTTTATCTTTATCCAACCAATTATATTATTATTTATATCTTCTAATTGTTTCCAATCTATTTTTACATTTTCTGTATCCTCATCTTCTATAATTACATCTGTAGAAAGCTTAATGTTAATATCATTATTCTTTTTACTTTGGAAAAACTCTTTAATCAGTAAATATGAAGATATTGCTACTATTATTATAAATACAATTATAGCAATTCGTATAATCTTTAATTTCATTTCATACACCACCTTTTTGTTGTTATCTTCTAGCACATCACCTCCTTAAATTTTTCTGTTTTTTTATTATCTACTTTTTCAAATCTGTTTTGGATTGTTTCCTAATTTGTATGTTAAATAATTTTTTATAAATCTTAGATATATCAGAAAATTTCTTAGGATTGTCTAGTATGTTTTTTATTTGACTTGGATAAAAATTACCAAAAATCAAATCATATATTCCATTCTCTAAAGCTATTTTTGTTTCGTCTTCTTTCTCGTTCTTTAATAATAAAATTACTCTTATGTCTTTGCTTCTTAGCAAATATAAATATTCTCTCAAATCTGTTTCTATAGCACTACTTGCTAAGATAACAGTTTGGTTTCTAAATTTATCATCTTCAATAATAAAATCTGCATAACTTACTACCATAGAACCTTTTATTTCATTTTCTAATATCTTATCTATTTCATTACTACCTGTAAAAATAACCACCATTATGCTTTCTCTCCTCCCTTTAAAATTGTTAATGGATCTATTGTTTCTCCATTTCTTCTTACAGTAAAATGACAATGACATCCTGTTGTAGCCCCATTTGTTGGATTTCCAGAAGAATCTTTATAAGGATTTCCTTGAACATTATAAACATTTTTTGGTCCAACCTTACCTATAACTTGTCCTTTTTCAACTCTATCGCCTTCTTTAACTAAAAATTTAGGATCACTATGGCAATATGAAAAAGTATATTCTCCTGATTTTATTGTTATTGTATAGCCTCCTGAACCTCCCCATGCTGTTCTTACTACTTCACCATCGCATATTGAAACAAGTTTTGTTCCTTCTGGTGCTGCAATATCGATTCCGACTATGGAATGTTGATGCTCCTTCTGTTGGTGATGTCCTATATCCATAATAACTTGTTATATTGTTAAATCCTTTTCCGTCTACAGGAAATTCAGCATTTGCAATTATTTCTTTATTTCCAAAGATTCCATCAATAAAATCGCCTACACTAGCAAAAAACGACTTACTATCCTCATCTGTATATTCATCTGATGTGTAATACTTTATCTCATTTTTCATATTACTTTTTTCTTCATTCTTTATGCCTATATAAAATATATCAGTTATAAATGACACTAATAAAAATATAATAACAATAATTGTTATAGGAATTGCTAACTTACTTAATATGATTAATAATCCTTTTTTTGCAATTTTCTTAATTTGTTTATTCATCATATTTTATCTTGCTCCTGTAAGTTGCTTGTGATATTACTTTCTTCTTTATCTCTTTTTTTATAATCTTCTTTTCTTGAATTATTAATATTTCGTCTGTTATATTCTACTTGTGGTTTAAAATTTCTTCCCTCAGCTGCATACATTCCTATATTCATAAATTCTTTACCTGTATTATATATTTTTCTTCCTGTGCTAAAATTATTGTTATTACTAATTTTGTTATTTTGAATTATATTATTTTTAGTTTCATTTGCTTCGTTATTTGATTGCGTTACATTCATTGGTGTAGTTTTCATCGGTGTAGTTTCGACTTGAGTTGTTTTCATTGGAGATATTTGATTATTTTGTATACTAGAATCTTTTGCAAACATTCTGCCTAAGAAGCTGTTATTATTGTTGCTATTGTAAACTTCATTTCCTTTAAACTGATAAGCTATTGTCTTTATGCTATATGCCATTGCACCTGCCATACCAATGCCTCTGTTTGCAATTTCTTCATTATTAATTCCTGCAATTCTTGATACAAGGTTTTGAAGAGTATTTTGCAGAGTATCTGCAATTGGTAATATCATCATTGCCCACAAAATAGCTGTTGCCCATCCTCCTGATTGAGGTAAAAATTTCATATATACTAAAAATAAAAAAGCATAGATAAACTGCATAAATACATTTATAAATATTTGTCCAAACCAAATAGAAGCTCCAATTGTTCGCTTATTTATCATCCACATAATTGATATAATGGGTGTAAATAGCATAAATATTAATATTGTAAATTGCCTTATTATAAACTTTACATTTAATTTAAAAAATAGATATGCAAATAACGCAATAACAATTGCTGTTGCTATTGCATTTCCTGTTTGTATATTAGATATTACGTTGTTTCCAAGTAAAGTATCTAAACTTCCATTTGAATATCCAATTAACATATGTACCATATTATTATTTAGTAGTAATAAAAACTTTACAAATATTGGTGCAACGCCAATTGATATTGCTCCAAAAAATAATCTCATTATGCTTTCTTTTGCTTCATTTCTTTTTTCAATGCTATATCCACCAATTATAAATTTATAAGCTACAATTACTACTGCTATAAAAATTAAACTCCCTGCAACTCCTGACATTATCTTGTACCAATTCATCATTGAATTCCATTGTTCTACAGTAAATGGAGAAATATCTGTTGAATTCTGTGCAAAAATTAATTCATCATAATTTTTAAATCCTACTCCTAATTCTTTTTTAGTAGTTAAATCAAAAACTGCCTCTGCTAGTCCTCCGTATCATCTTAGCTATTATTTTTTCAAATATTCCACCATCATCTGAATCTATGGTCTTTTCTATTTCTGTTTTATCTTTTTTGTCATCACCATGTGTAAAGAAGTTTGCATTTGATTTTGGTATAAATAAGCTCAAAAAAACAAGTATAATCAATATACTCGCAACTAATTTTTTATTTATTTTCTTCAAAATCCACCCTCCTTTACACTTTCAACATTTCTTTTTCTTTATCCAAAATTTCAATTGCTATTGCTGATACTTTTCCTTCCATATAAAGAAGTGCCTCACCTTTTTTTGCTTGTAACAAGAAGTCTCTTGTACCATTTGATAGTTTAAAAAATTCAATTATCTTATCAACACTTGCTGGAGATTGTTTCATTATAATCGCTGTGCCACAAGAATTTAGGGTTGCTCTTCCTTGTGCAGATGCTGTAAATTCTTCAGCCATTTGACTTGCTAAAACTAATCTCACGCCTCTTTTTCTTGCACGACGAGCTAATTGTTCAATGAAATTTGCTGTTTCTTCATATTTAAGCATAGTCCAAGCTTCATCTATATATATAGACTTTTCTTCATAAATATTAGATCTTTTCATATATTTTTCTGTAATCCATGTTGTAATTACTAAACTTGAATAAAACTTTGTTACCTCATCTGTAATATTAGATAAATCAAAATCTATGCAGACATCATTTATATTAATGTTACTCTGACAGTCAAACATTCCTAAACTTTTACCACTTAGAAATCCAGATAATATTTCTGCAAGCTCTCTCGAATTCTTTTTATTTGATAGTATTCGTTGAAAATCAGAAAGTGTTGGCATTTTCTTTTTTATTTTTCCTAGTGTTAATTTGTTTCCTATCTTTCCACCTTCTTTTTCATAAATGCTTTCTTTAAAAGTGGTAATTCCCTTTTCTTTATACGTTTCTATTACACTTTCTTCAATATCTACCAACTCTTTTGCATTAAGAGGTCTATCCATATAATTTTTCATTATTCCAGATAAAATTGCTCTTATTTCTGCTACCTTATTAAGAATATTAATCTTTTCTATGCCATTTTCCTCTTGTTCAATATCTATATCAAAGATATTAATTCCTGCATCCACTCCTTGTTTTATTGATATTACTTTTCCACCTAAGCTTTCTGTTCTTTTCTTATATTCACCTTCTATATCAAGAATTGCAGATTGGGTATTCTTTGTAACTAAAGACCTTGAAGCAAGTGTATCCATAGTTACAGACTTTCCTGCTCCTGTTATTCCTAAAATTACTATATGAGGATTAGTCAAGCTTTTATCAAATGTATCTAAATATACTGGCAAACCTGTAAAATAATTTCTTCCGAATAGGTACTCCATTAGCACTAGAAACAGTATTAGAACTTGCTATTGGAAACATTGTAGCAAGTCCATCAGATGTTACATTTCTTTCATAATCAAATATATTAAGGTCATTAAAAGGCAAATTAGCTTTTAATCCATTTAATTGTCTAAAATTAAGACATCTTGCTTTTGCTGATATTTTAGAAAACTCATTTTTTAGCAGATTGCTTTTTGTATTTAATTCTTCTAAATCTTTGGCATTAATTCTTAGTAAAATTGTAACAAAAAATAACTTATCATTAGCCATTTGTACTTGCTTTCTTATTTGGTCATAATCAAAAATCATTTTTTCTAATGGGTGAATTAAATCAATATTTCCTTTACTTTCATAAGTCTGCCTTTCAGATTCTAGTATTGTTACTTTTTTGTTTAATTGTCTTATTACACTATCATCATTTGCAGGTCTATTAATAATGCTTAATGTTATATCTCCAAGCAAATTAAATATCCTATCTAACCATCCTAAAAATGTTTTATTAGGATATGTAGATATAACAAAACACCTAGTATACTTATCATATCCAAGAACTGTATAATCCCTCTTTTCATCTACACAATCTGGTATCATTAGCTCTATGAGTTCTGGAACTTTATCAAATATATCTTGTCCTTTTTCTTTTACTTTTTTCTTCTTAGCTTTTTCTATAGATATCTTCTTTTCACCTTTTTTATGTTTCACTCTTTGCTTTAACATAAAATTCTAATCCTCCCTCCTTAATGATATTTCCTATCTGTTCACTTGAATTTTTATTTAATTCTCTATAAATTAACTCAATAATATCAATATCTTCTAATAATCTAACTGTAACTTTTATTCCAGCAAAACTATATTTTAAATCTTCATAGTATTCCTTTAATTCCCTTTCAGCCTTTTCAAATGCTTCATTTGATGTTACTATAAGATAATTTTTTCTTACATACAAGTTATCTTCTTGCATTATATTATCTAAATACTCTATAATGCTTTCCCCATATGCCTTTATATTGATATTCTTTTGTTTTTCTATATTCTCTTTTATTGTTTCAATTTTATCTGTCGTATCTATTTTTTCTATCGTGCTAAAGAATTGCGTTTGGTTTGTAAATGTTTTTGCTAGTTTTATTAAGCTGTTGTCTATATTATTTTGTTCCTCATCATTTAATAACTTATATTCTATGCTACCAAGTTCTATAATAATAGAATGTTTGTTATTTACAGTTAGTATTCCATCTTTTATTTCTTCAATTCCCCATATAGTTTTTATATTTTTCCTTTGTTTCTTTAACTTAGATTTTTCTTCTGTTTGTAAGTTATACATTTTATTTTTCTTTCTTAAATATATTGGCAAAAATATTACAAGTCCAATACTTGCCAACATAGAAATTATCGTAATAATCATTTTCATTTACCTTTCTCTAAAATATACTTTTTCTTCCTAACAAAGAAATTTAAAATATAGATAAAGTATTTATCTGCATTAGTTTCATCAATTTTTAGAAAAGCAAATAATACAAACATAGTTGCTAATACTAAAAACGTCAATGTTTTGATGATTATATTAACTATTGGTATAAAAAATATCACAAGCATTGATGCTCCAAATATTAAATATATTGCCTGTCTAATTGATACATAGCCTCCAAAAACTTTTTCTTCATGATTAAAATTGTAAGGTACATTATATATTTGCATTTTTAACCTCCAATCATAGAGCCTGAGCCATTTGTAGACACACTTAAAATTATTCCAGAAACAATTAATGCCAAACTTAAAAGCATAAATCCTGCTGCTACCCACGCAAGTCCTCCAATTCCTTCACTTCTTTTGTTAGGATTGTTAGCATTTACAATTAGTTTAATAGCTATAATAACAATACTAACAAACATTAAAACAGAACCGTACAGGCATTGCTAATTTAATAACTGCATTCTTTACGTTTTGTGTAGCAGTTTCAACTTCTTGTGTACCTATTGTTGTTGCATAACATCTTAAATTCATTAGCATTATTGATGTAGCTGTAATTAAAGATGTCAGTTTCATTTTTATTAATTTGCTTTTTGTATTTTTATTTTCTCTTTTCATTAAAATTTTCCTTTCATTACTTGAAAAAAGCTATAAGTAGTGGTATTGCTAATATAAAAACCTGTATTAACATACATATTATAAAATTTTTCACACCAAACTTTATTGCTTTTTCGGACTTTATATGGCTTCCGAATTCGCCAAATAATTAAAGTTAAAAGAATCAAAAATGTTAAAAAAATGATTACAAAAAAAAAGCTTTTTCCATCATCTCTCCTAACATTAGATTCATACTAGAATTCATTTCTAAATTATATGGTTCAATCATTTTAACCCTCCATTTGAGTAAAAAAAATAAAGCTATAACTTAGCTTCTAATTTTCTAATAATACTTATATAGTAGTAATCAAAAAAACTCTTAATCTCATTTTCTGTATTTTTGTATGAGTTTTCAAAATTTTTACAACTATCGTATACATCTAAAAAGTTTTCTCTTGTAGCTTTTAATAATAGCTTTCCTTTGTTTCTTATAAACATTTCTTTTATTGCATAGATTATAATTTTTAATCTTTCTATATTTTTCTTTTTGAAAGTGTTTATCATATCTTCTGTATAATTAAATTCTAACCTTTCAATTATTTTATAAAACTCCTGAAATTGCTCCATATTTTCAAATTCCTTAGGAATTTCGTCTTTATTATTTATAATATAATTAAAGAATCTATCTATCCTAATATTTATATTATTATCTTTAGCTTTTTTGCTCATAGGGTATAAGCAATTTTGCTTATAGGGGTATGTGCTATTTTGCTTATAGGTATCTTGTACTATTCTCCTACAACTTATGTCTGTAATATAGATTCTTCTTTCAATTATTGCATTTTTATCATTTCTTATTAATTCCTCTTTTATATATCCTAGCTTTACTAAATGAGAAACCCATCGTGATACTGTTCCTGGTATCACTCCATATAGTTCTGCAAAATAATTATTACTTGCAAAACAATATCCCTCTTTTCCAATAAGTGCTGTTATTTCTCCATAGAATAATCTCTCTGCATATTTAAGCTTCTCATCATACCTAAT
>CATKFT010000141.1 GCA_949747745.1 uncultured Clostridia bacterium | reverse complement strand
TGTATGAAGTAGAACAACAATATTTAGATGACATAAGCTTTAAAATCAATTCAATGAATAGAAAAATATTTGACTTCAAAACTGCATATGATATAGAATATGAATATATGACAAATGGTGCACTTTAAATTTTAAAAAAGAGACCTACATCAAAGTAGGTCTTTCATCATATCACGTAATTACTTTAAAACTTTTTAGAATCCACCACGCTAGATTTTAAATTACCTAAATTGTCAATAATATAGAATAATTCTTCTATTATAATTATTTCTATATTTTTTTATTCAACATCATACTGTCTTAATATGTATGTTTTTGTATTGTAAAGATGACTCATTATTGATCTTGAATCATCGACAAGCAATTTTGGTGCTTTCCCATTCTCGATTATTGCTATGCCTTCTTGTAACCTTAATACGTTTTTACTTTTAAAATTTTCTTCATTAACATCTTTTAATTCAAGTTGATTAATTAATTCTCTATAATTTTTTTCAGGAATTTCTGTAGTAAAACCTCTAACGTGATATAAAAATAATTTATCTTCATTTTCATTTAATAAAGATGAATAGAGATTCGATTTTTTTAGTATATTTTGTATATCTTCTTTATTATCTGAAGTAATAATTATCTCTCCGTTTTTCGTTATATTAAATTCCTGATAATGAGATAATTTTTCGAAAATCCTTACTACATACTCTGGCACAATTCCCTTTAAGTCATTATTTTGTAAATTATCTAACTGAGTCCAAAACGACCTATCTGTAAATTTTAAAAATTCATCATTTGTCATATGATTTTCAATATATTTATTTAAATCTATTGAACTTGGGTATGTTGATTTGGATAATTTTATTAAATGATTAGAAAAAATCTCAACCATTGTGTCAAATATAGCAACATGTTTGTTAAAAATAACTTGAGTGTAAGAAAAATATTTACTAATTAAATACTGATCTACTATTGAAATCCCTTTCGGTTTAATTCCAACAATCTCAAATCCATTATAATTAGTGACCACTAAATTTCTTAGTAACAAACCTAATTCAAAACTTCCGTAACTTGTTCCAGAAAAAGAAGCATCTCTCATTACATAATCTATTCCATCCGCATCTAACTCAGAATGAATCAACTGAACCATAGTTGAAATTTTAGGGTTTCTCTCTATATTTCCTACAATAATATCACATATATCTTCAATATCTATGAATGGGCAATATTTTTTAATAATCTGTTTTATAGTTGTGTCATTTTCAATAACTTTTTTCCCCATTGTTTCGTGATGCATTGGTTTGGAAGATCGTGACTTCATATACTCAGGCATCTTTGTATCATCTAATAAAGAATCAATTTTTTTCTTAACATTTTTATTTATTGCCAATAAAGTATCATTTTCCTCAAGAAGATTATCACTATAAACATATTCTGTTACATGTGATAGTGGATAGTGACCTATATCATGAAGTAATCCTGCTAAGCGTAACAATTGACGTTCACCATCATTAAATCTAGGATGTCCATCTAACTTCTTAAGGTTAATTGCCATCAAATCAGCAATATACATAACACCTAAAGAATGCATATATCTTGTATGCTCAGCACCAGGAAAAACCCAATTTGTTAAACTTAATTGTTTCAAACTCTGCATTCTTTTAAAAATAGGCAAACCAACAATTTCTTTTTCAACTTGTGTTAAATCTATAAATCCATGAACAGGATCAATAATTCTATCCACAAATTCAATTTTATAATTATCTTCTTTTATTTTTCTTCTATTAGTCATACTAAAATCCTACAATTGAAATATTATTAACAATATCCTTCGCTTTATTGTTAGCAGTATCATTATTTAAATATGGTTTTCTTTTTTTCAACTCACTGATAAGATTATTGTCATCAATACGAAAAACATGCTTTAAATAATGTAAAGATGCTATACATTCCATCCAATCTTTTTGATCATACACAGTAATTTCTGACAAATATTCTCTAACTTTATTAAAACATTGTTTTGTGACATCACTAAAAGGAACATCTTTTTTTTCTATTTCTTTACAGTATTTTTTTGCATCATAATCAAGTCCTATAGAATATGGGCCATATTTATTCCATGAAAAACTGTAGTCTCCAACATATATACCCATATTTTCTAATAAGTAAACAGCCTTTTGCAATTTAATTCTATGATCTAATTTATCATAATTGAATTTTTCTTTATAAATTTCCTTATAAATTTCATTTAATACATCACACATTTTTTTCACCTTCCGTATACTTTTATTATATTACGCTTATTTTTATATATAATCAATATTTTTTAAGAAAGAATGGAAATTAAGTCTTCAAAAATATTTATAGCACACTTGCTTAATGACTGAACTTTCTTCTTATTTTAAACTATCTAATATATATTATGATAATAATTTATCTTTTGTATACTTAAATACATAATAAATCAAATATCTTTACAAAATTTCTTTTATGTTTTACCACAAAATAATACAATATATCTTTCAGTTCATTCTTCATATAAAAAATGAAATAAATGTTTCCAAACTTTCCTAGGTCATAAAGACCAGTATCTGAGAAGAATACATCTTCCTTATATTTTCAATATAATATCGAGTTTTGTTATCTATAAGATAGTTCTTTTTAATGTCATTTATATTATACCATAAATGTCTATAAAAGTAAAAATGGTGAAACAACACTTTACATTATGGAGCATGCAGAAAAAATTTAAAATATATGCAATTTTGAGCATGTTAAAAACATAAACGTTATCTTAAAAATTTTAACATATACTCTTTAACATCCTCAGTGCAGCTATCTCTAAATTCTATAAATTCTTTTAAGCTTAAAACACAAAAATATTCTCCACTAAATAAAACTAAATAATTCAAAAACTCTTCTTTATATTTCTTTAAAATAACAGGCAAACATTTTCCAATATACTTTTCACCATCTTCAGTAGTCAAATACAACTGATAGAATAAATATCCAAACAATACACAAATAATATGAAAACTAATAATATTTAACTTGGTACTATGAAAGTCTTCCAATTTCCAAAAATCTTTTAACTGCCTAAAGTCTTCTTCAATCTCAGGTCTTAACTGATAAGTTAAGATAATTTCTTTTGCTGATTTGCTAGTATCTGTAGTTACAAAAACAGCATAATTTTGTGTTTCCTGAAACCATACTACACATGCATTTAAATCAACATCTTCTTTTTTATTTTTACTTCTCCAATACTCGCCAACATGATTAACATGACAAATCAATTGTCCTTTTCTTGTTGGATGTGCTTGCCAATCCTCTGTTGTTTCTGCTATACCTACCGCAAGATCAAAGATTTCCATATTTTTTCTAACTGGAATATATGTATCAATATTACGGTTTGTCTTAAGATAATTAATGAGTTCTCTTGAAATAAACCCTCTATCCATTATCAATATATCACCATCATGAAAACAGTTTGTTGTTTTTATCATTTCCTCACTTAATTCTAAATCATGAACTTTTGCAGTACCAAAGCGAATTTCTTCTATTATTCCTGTATCACTTATAATACCTCTTAATGTTGCAAGTTTATATCCTCTAAATAATTCGTTTGTATTATGATCATGAGCTAAAGATGATCCTTCATAATTTTCATTATCAATATTAACTCTAATATTTGTACAGTCAAGAATATGAATATTGGCTTCAATATTATTTTCTTTAAATACATAATTTTGAATAGTTTGATTATAATAATCAAATAATTCTTTGGCGTTATATTTACCAATCAAATGTCTTATTGTTCCTTCATTCAACCAACCATCATCACCAGTATTTATCGAGGCATATCCAAGACAAGCTAAAGTTCTATAATCAGTAATAGCATAAGGAATATCGGTCAAACTCATTCTACTTTTCATCTTTGCAGCAATTGCTAAAGCCATAATAAAATGGAACGGAATAAAAGAATTGTTTTTTCTCTTATCACAAAAAGAGGCACTTAAACAATTTAATATTTTATTATGATTCATAGAAAGTATTATTTCATCTATTAGATTACTATTGCTCGCAATAATACCATCAAGAATCTTGTTGTTAATTTGCTCTATAACTTTATTTTTGTTAAGTTTACATATTTTCAACATAAAGTACACTTCCTTTCCACTTTTAGTTTACCATTGTCGCAAAGAAATTTCAACTAAAAGTTGACATTTTTGACACATATAGTAAAATAAGGGTAGAAAGAGGTGTTAGTATGCCTAAAGATATTGGTAAAAAAATAAAATCATTAAGATTAAGTTATGGAATGACCCAAGAAGAATTAGCAAATAAAGCAGATGTAAGTAAATCAATTATATCAGCCTACGAAAAAGGAAACAGGAATCCATCTTTTGAAGTATTAGAGAAAATCTCTGAAATATTTAATGTGAAGGAAGTATACTTTTTTGAAACTGATGAAATAAATGAAGATATGCTAGATCTATCTAAACTATATGAATATCAAAAAACAATTATACGTCAAGTATATCAAGAATTTGTGAGAGCAAACCATTATGAAGAAAAATATGATAATTTATCTCTTGAACTATTATCATTAGATGTAGATATGGATGACGATGATGAATATGACGATATTTAACTTTTTTAAATAATAAAAAAAGATGATTAATTTTCATCATCATCTAAGTTTTCTAATGCATATCTAATACATTTAACAACTAATTTATTCAACGAAATATTCTTTTTGTTGCAGATGACTTCAAGTTCATCAATTAGTTTCTTTTCTATGCGAAAAGTCTTATTTACATATTCTTCTCGTTCAACTTTAAATGCCATAATTATCACTTGATCCTTTCTACTATAATAATAAACGAAATTAAAAATGCCATATACACTTAATGTTATGTGTAAAATATCTTGTAAAAATATGTGCAATATTGTATATTATGGTAGAAGGAGAGAAAATTATGAATGAAAAAGATATTTTAAAATTATTAAAAAACAAAAAAATTCAAATTGCTATATTGATAAGCATTATAATAATTGGTTTTATATATTATATAAAAAATAGCAATTATTATATCAAAGGATATGAGGTTAAATTTAATTTATCAAATACTAAAGAAGAAATTAAAGAAAAATTCTCAGACTATGAGATTAGTCACTCAGGTGATGATTATGTAATATTTGAAGATGTAAAGTTTGATTATGAATTAATTGGAAACCTTCGTTTTGATTTTAATGAGGATAATTCAATTAAGGAAGTCAAACATAATTTTAGCAAGAGCAAACCAAGTCATATAGTAAACTTGATTTCAAATTTAAATGGTGAATCTGTACATAGTGAAAACTATAATGATAAAAGAAACCATCAAGCAAGTTTTGTTTGGAGTAATAAAAATGCAATAATAGTGGCAAATTTCTATCCTTTGTATAGAGATGAAAACATATTATGTTCAATTGAATATTTAAAAAATGATGAAGAGTTTAGACAAAGACAAAAAGATTATGAAAATAATCAATTAGAAATACAAAACAACATAGAAAAAGATAGTAAGTTGAAAGATTACTATAATATCATTACGTCTAATATATTATTAAAATCTCATCCTATAACAGAAGCTATAGAAGATGGTGCAAAATTTAAAGAAAAAAGCTTAAACGACTTGTATTTTTCTAAAAATATAAAGTTGTTTGATACTGATGCTGAAGTTATATATTCTGTTATAGATCCAAAAAATGATAGCTTAAATCGTGCTAAATATCATGGAGAAATAGAAGAAGTCTATTTCAATATATATACTACAAATATAGAAGATATTTTACCCAAAATCTCATTGATATTTGGAGAAAATTATGAAAAAAGAGATTCAAATTATGTATGGTCTAATTCAAGATATAACTAAATTATTAATAAACAAGATGATAGAATTGAAATTCATCCAAATGAGAATTTTGACATCTATTTATTAGATTATGATTATAACAATGTAGATAATTTTGAAGAGATAGACCCATATAGTGATTGTGATTTAAACTCTTTAATTAAACTAAATACGAAAGATACATATTTTATTGCAACAAATCTTAAAAAATCAGATTTAGAAATAAAGAATTATTCATATGCAAAATATTACTCTTATAATGGATTAAATCTTTTATCTAAAGATTGTGAATTTATTGATGCTACATATAATTTTAATGGAGAAGTTAATCAAGGGGCAATTTATAGGAAATTAGCCACTTTACTCGAAGGATATAAAAGTGGGTTTAATAATGGATCAGAAGTATCAAAATTTATATTAGGATTTGATACATCTTCGAAAGAAGAATTTAAACCATATTATAAAAATTTATCTACATTTATAGTTACTAAAGATCCTTTACAAGCAGTTATGAAAAAATTTGAAAAACTAAAATCAATTAATGGTTCTTTTAACCATTCTAGCAAGAAATATAATTTCACAATAAATGATACATCTGATTGTGCTAAAGAACTAGGGATATCAGAAGAAGGTTTAGGTTATATTTTAGCAATGTTAGATGAATATGCTCCTAAAACATCGTTTTCAGGAAATTCGTATACATTTAAATTAAACATCCAATAATTCGAGGTATCTATTTATGAAAAAAATATCAATTATTTTATTAGTGCTTATTTGCTTTGCTGGTTGTAATAATAAATCAAATTCTATTGAATCGCAATTTTTAAATGATTTTGAAAAAGCTATATTAAACAGATTAGATATGTCAAAAAACAACTCAACTCATGAAGAAATAGTTAATTCAGAATATCCAATATTATCAAAATATAATGATGCAAAATTTTCAGACACACAACTTAAAGAAATTTGTGAATTATATTTATCTGGATTGAATACTCAAAAAGAAGCTATTGATTCCAAGTTAGAATATAGTGAATACGATATAAAATGGCAAGAAGGGTTAATTAAACGTTATCAGGCAATTGAAAAAATATACAAAAATTATGATGTTTTTAAAAACAATGAGCAACAAATAGAAAATTCTTATATTAATCAGTTAAAGCAACAAGAAGATAAATGTAAAGCACTTAAGGAAATTTCAAGTGACCTAGAATCTCAATTAGATAAAGCAACTCTAAATTATAATGGTTATGCATTTGAAATTCCATTTACAAATAACACTGACTATACATATGATATTACTTTATATTTTACTTTATATAATTCAAAAGATGAAAGAGTAGGCTATGAAACTACGCATTTTGAAAATATTAAGCCTAAAATAAAAAATAAATTCGAAATATACATGTCATTGCCAAACTCGTCTTCTGGGGGAACTTGGAATTGTGAATATAGTATAAATTCTTTTAAATAAAAAGATTTCAATTTTTGATATTATAGCCTTTATACATTATGATTAAACACAAAAAAAAGGAGGGGGGGTATAAAGATGAAATATTTTACTACAAAATTATTTGACAAATATTTCTATGTTTTGATAGTAGATGAAATAATTTCAAGAGCCAATAAAGAAGTGCGAGATAATATTAGAGAAATTTATTCCTACAAATTAAAAGTAGATGAAAAATTGATTATTTTAGCATGTAAAATTAATAATGACATAGAATATATTTATGGAACTGAAATAATTATTAATGAATTAAAACAAAATAAAAATTTAGAAATTGTATGGGAACAAATAAACTAATATAAAAAGCTATTATAATTAGAAAATGTGACACTAATTATAATAGCTTTTTAATTGTTATTTGATTTAAAAATCACTTGGTATTTCTATTCCAGAAGGAACTCTACACATAATATCTTTTCCATATGCTATTTCTTGAATTGTCTCTCTTGCTTTTTTTAAATTTTTTAGATTGCTATCTTTTATGTTTTTATCTTCAGTCATCTTACATTTTAAATATTCTGACATAAAATCAATAGCTTCGCTTATTTTATTTAATTCTTTAAAATATTCTTCATATTTATTTTCTTTCATTTTATTCACATCCTTTCTTTTAATTTTATAGTTTTAAATATTTTATTGATATCTCTTAACTTCATCTTTCTTAAATGATATAATTATTTTAGAAAGAGAGATGATTTTATAATGAGTTCTATTGAAGATTTTAAAAAATTTTCAGAAAACCTTATCAAAACAGATTTTCATACAATTCCTACTTTTGAACCAACATATCCAAAGCTACCAAAATATGAGGAAGATTGTGATTTTGTTGATACATGTCAATATATAACAAAAGATTGTTTTGCTGGTGCTCCAGCATTAATTAGCACACGATGTTCAAAAGAAAGAATAAATCAAATGCTAGAAAATAAGGAACTTCAACCATCACAAAATATACATATTGAAGGAAGTAGTAATGTTCAAGTCAATCAACAAGGAAGTGATTCATCAAATCATCAAGAACAAGGAATATCAATTGATGATATACCTCAAGAATTAATAGATGAATTTAAAGAATTGCTTACTGCTCCAACTAAAGACAACAAATCAAAATGGTTGTCATTTTTAAGTAAATTTAATGCTATTGGAGGTACTATTGTAACATTAACTAAACTTATATCATTATTTGCAAGTTAATGATATAAAGAGAGACTCATTGTTTTCTCTTTTTTATTTTGTAAATTAAAGATTCTATTAGTTAGTAATTTATAAATCATAAGTAAGTCAAAATTATCGCATTCCATTTCTTCTAACATTGTAATAATTTCTTCTACTACACATTCAGAGGCATATTCTGGAAAATTTCTATAATTTATTTTATCATTTTTCTGGTTAGCAACTAATTTCATATTTTGTAACATTGATTGATTCACTTTCATCTTATATCCTTCTCCCTTCTAAAATAAAAAACACAACCACTAAGGTTGTACTAATCTCATAATTTTAAATAGTCTTACTCATATAAATCTACTTTATGAGCTGAAGATTAATATTTTAATATCTTGAAAAAATACATAAAAATGATATTATATTAAGTAACTGGAGGTAAGCAATATGGCAAATAAACCAAATAATTCAAAACCTACAAAAAGCAATAATCATCCTACAACAAAAAAAGATCAATCTAGTTATAGACCTAGTAGACCTAATAAAGACACAAAAAAGCCTAAATAAAAAATTAATCTTTTGGTTCTGGTATAATTACTATTTTTATTTTTTTATCAACGTTGATATAAATTGGTGCTCTAAATAATCGAGCGCTTTAGAAAAAAACGCTATAAAATATTAAGGGGAATATTGATAGATAATCAGTATTCCCCTTAAAATATCCTGTGC
>CATKFT010000140.1 GCA_949747745.1 uncultured Clostridia bacterium | reverse complement strand
CTTTTAAGAATAAAATATATAAGTAGAGAATGTTTTAACAAACTAAGGTTAAAATGTTCTCTATTTATTTGGAAGTAGGACATCAATTTCTTATAAATCCGTATAGGACACCCTCTTGTGGGAGGTAAGAAATGAAAGTAAAGAAAATATTAAGCATAATGTTATTGATAATTATGCTATTAACCAATATGATACCAAGTTATGCAAAAGTTTTAACAGAAAATGAAAAAGTGAATTTAGTTAAAGACCATACATGTGTATCACTTTTAAAAATTAAAGGTAGCGACATGATGAAAACAGTAGTATATGTAGTTTACAGAGCAGATGGAAGGAGTTACCCTGCGTTCTGCGTTCAACCAGATAAGGATCGGTGTACGGTATGGGTGGTGGAGATTCCTATGATGTAACTGTAAATCAAATTCAAGATAACGTACTATGGAGAATGCTCTACAAAGGCTATATGGGAAGTAGTTATCAAGACTGGGGCTTAGAGTGCGATGATGATTTATATTATGCTACAAAAACAGCAGTTCACAGTATGGCAGAAGGAGTATCACCGACAGATAAATATGAAGTTGCAACTCGTGTTGGTAAGTTCGATTCTCATATAAGTTTAGAAGAAGTACAAAGACGTAGTAGAAAAGTTTTAGAGGTAGCACAAGCAATCTACGATTTTGGTTATAGTGGAACAGAAAACTATATTAAGCCACAAGTAAATATAGCAAAAAATGGAGGATTAAAAGTAGAAACCATTGATGGAACAAAATATGTAGTACAAAATTATAATGTTACAGCTAATAAAGAATTAGGCTCATATAGAGTATCAATAGAAAGTTTTCCATCTGGTACAAAAATTTTAAATAGCTCAAATGCAGAAACACAAACAATGTATAATTCAAATTTTAAAATTGCAATACCAACAAATAATCTTTCCGAAAATACAGAAGGACTTATAAGCATTACAGAAGCAAAAGTTAAAACATATCCTATATTTTATGCAGACAGTAATAACTCAAATACACAAAATTATGTAACATATGCTGATCCTAGTGAGGATGGAAGTACAAGTACCGAGTTATATGTAAAAGCCAATGACTCTACATTAGTAATAAAAAAAGTAGATGAAAATGGAAATGGCATAGGTGAAGTAGAATTTAATATAAAATATGCAGATGGTACAAATATTGGTAATTATACAACAGATTCTAATGGCTTTATTACAATTAGTGATTTGAAATTAGGTAATGTAATAATAAAAGAAATATCAGGACCAGAAAAATATGTGCTAGATGAAACAGAAAAAACAGTAGAATTAGAGTATGGAAATACTAGTACAATAAATATTTCAAATGATACAGTAAGAGGATATATTCAAGTAGTTAAAAAAGATATAGATACAGGAAAAACAGTAAAAAGAGCAGGAACTCAGTTTGAGATATTATCAAATGGAAGAGTAGTTAGCACAATAAGTACAAATTCTAATGGTGTAGCTAAATCTGCTTTATTAGAATATGGAACATATACAATTAGAGAAAAACATGCACCATATAAGTATACAATAGCTGAAAGCACACAAAGTATAGATATAAAAGAAAATGGAAAAGTATATGAGATAAACCTATCTAATAAACGTACTTTAGGAACAATTAATTTAAGTAAAATTGATAAAATAACAGGAAAAACAGCACAAGGTGAAGCTACATTACAAGGGGCAGTATATGGCTTATATGCAAAAGAACCAATACTTGATCCAGCTGATGATAGTGTAATTTATAATAGAGATGAGAAAGTTGGAAATTTAATAACTGATAGTAATGGAAATGCTACTATGGAAGAATTATACTTAGGAAAATATTACTTAAAAGAATTAGTAGCAAGTACTGGTTATAATCTAGATACTGCAATATATGATTTAGAATTAAGTTATGAAAATCAAAATATAAAAGTAGTAACAGAAGATATAACAGTAAAAGAAAGAGTTATATCACAGGCTTTTGAAATGATAAAAATATCAAGTGATGATGTTGGAGAAGCAGAGTTATTAGAAGGAGTAGAATTTACTATTAAAGCTCAAAAAGATATAGATAAGTATGGTTCATGGGAAAAAGCTCCAATTGCGAAAAATGACCAAGGAATAGAAACAAAAATATTAAAAACAGATGCAAAGGGATATGCAGTAAGTGAAAGGCTACCTTTTGGAACATATATTATAAGGGAAACTAAAGTACCAGACAATAAATATAAAGTGCCAGATTTTAAAGTTGTGGTTACAAAAGATAGTTCTACACCACAAACATGGAGAATATTTAATGATACATCATTTATGTCTGTTTTAGCAATTGTTAAACAAGATGCTGAAACTGGGAAAACAGTACAAATAAGTGGAGCAAAGTTCAAAATTAAAAATAGAGAAACTGGCGAATATTTTGGGTATTGGTCATGGAATCCATTACCACATTATGTGGATAGTTGGGAAACTACTGAAGATGGAACAGTAATGACTAATGAACAATTAAGAGTTGGAAAATATCAACTTGAAGAAATAAAAAGTCCTAATGGATATTTAGTATCAAATAAGCCTATAGAATTTGAAATAAGTTCTTATGTTGCATATCAGGCTTTGCCAGATGAAAATACAGTAGTAATTACAATAAAACAAAAAGATACGTCAGTAAAAGGAAAAGTGAACATTGAAAAGAGAGGCGAAGTATTAGTTGGATTTGAAAACGGACAATTTATTTATGAAGAAAGAGGCTTACAAGGTGCTAAATATGAAATCTTTGCAAGAGAAAATATATTAGATCCATCTAATGATGGTACTATCTTATATAAAAAAGGAACAGTAGTAGATACAGTTATAACAAATACAAATGGACAAGCAGTATCTAAAGAATTACCACTTGGAGAATATTCTATAAGAGAAGTGCTTGCTCCAAATGGAATGGTTATAAATAGTGAAATTAAAGATGTTTCATTAAAATATAAAGATCAAAATACTGCGATTGTATATGATGGTGCAAATTTTGTAAATGAAAGACAAAAAGTTAATCTAAATGTAACTAAAAAAGATTT
>CATKFT010000139.1 GCA_949747745.1 uncultured Clostridia bacterium | reverse complement strand
ATTGAATTACATTATCATAATCTAAAATGAAGTTTAATTTTTCGTCTTCTGTTATTTCATAACTTTTTATTTTAGTGTAAAATAAAGGCATTTCTTTTGTTCTAACTTTTACTATGTAATTATCTAAATTAGATAAGTTTTCTTCTGTTATATTAGTAACTTCTACTGTTGGATTTTCTTTTGAATATAGACTTACCCCAATTATATCTTTTATTTCAATAAATCTTTCTTGACTTATATTAATTCCTTCTTTAAGTAATTGTTGGTTTTCATATTCATTATCTCCTGTTGTAATTTGATTTGTGTCTAAGTCATAATCTGCAAATATTTGTATTTCAAATTCTTCACAAATTCCTTTTTCAAAACTAATTGTATTTGAAGTTTTAGTTAATTTTTCTTCCTTTATTTTATCTCCATTTTCATTTAATACTCTTATAGTTCCATCTGTTATTGCATCTTCTGGATCATTTACTGTAAATTCTACATCAATACTTGTATTATTTTCATTTTCTCTGTATCCAAAATTTGTAACAGTTGGTCTTAGTTTTAATATTCCTACTTGTGTTTCATTATTTTCCATTAATTCAATTTCTTTTGTATTATTTAGAATTATTTTTTCAATTGTAATTGTTTTAGGACCAAATGTAGAAACTACTGGTATTTTAGTTTTATAATTTTGTTCTAATTTTTCTAATTCATATTGTTTTCCATTTATAATAGCATATACTGGATAGAATTCTGTTCTATTAGCACTATCGAAACTTACAGTTACTTCTTGTCCTCTTTCAAAATATTTTGTTTCTTTTTCTCCATTATATGTTTTTAAGTTGCTTATTTCTAACTCATAATCTGCAATTAATTGAATTGGTCTTCTTCTAAATATCTCATCTTCCACATAATTTTGGTTTATTTGTTCTTCTATTGTATTTGTATCTCTATCATATGTCATTTTTGCAACTAGTGTATATTCTGTATTTAGCTCTAGTCCTTCTATTTTAAATGTAATATGGTCAGCATCAAATTGTTTAGTATCTATTACTTTGTTGTCACTATTTCTAATTAACTCAGCTCTTCCTCTAATTAAAGCTTTATCATTGTCTATTATATGAGCTGTTAAAGTAACTGATTTATTTTCTATATCATCTACTTGTGTAAATGCTTCACTAGTAGGTATATCTTTTAAAACATCTACCATTACTTGATTCATTACACCAACTGCTACATTCCCTTCAAATATAACATCTGTAGTATTTAAATTTAATGTCCCTGCTTTTTCTCCAGCATTTAGAGTTACTGAATATGTTACATCTTCATTATCACCTATATGTTTTGTTGCTATACATCTTAAATTATTTACCATAATATGTGTTATTTCAGTATCTTCCTTATTTGTTTCTATTTCATATGTTAATGTAATATTCTCTCCCTTTTCTGGATATTTGTTAGATACTTGTACATTATTTATATTAACAACTGGTGTAGAAGAAGCTTCATTTTCAGCTATAGTCTCATTTGTATATGTATAATTTTCATCATTTTCAAATAAACAATAACTTGCAACCAATCTTATTTTATATCTATCTGGTAATTTTGTAGTTCCTAAATCTATCTCTGCATTTATAAAGTATGTATCTTGTAGTTCTACTTCTTCACTATCACTTAAATTTTCATCTCTTAAATATTGTGTTAAATTTTTAGATGCAATTTCATTATTATCTTCATCAAGTATCTTTGCAGTTAAATCAGTTATTGCTTTATCTTTGTCTTTTATAAAAATAAGCATACTAATATTTTTTTGTTCTACATTTTCATTACTTCTAAATCTTGCAACTGTTGGTATATTTTTTATTAATTTCACTTGTGTATTTTGGTTTACTTCAATCTCCTTACTATTATCTAAGATAACTTTTTCTATATTAATTGTATGTGTTCCTGCACTATTAAATCCATCTAATAATACTGCATATGTGTTATTTTCACTTGTCAAGTCATATTGTTTTCCATTTACAACTACTTTTTGTGGCACATGTTGTGTTTTATTTGTACTATTAAATTTTAATAATATATGTTCTCCTATATAGAATTGTTCTGTTTGTTCTTCTTCTTGTTCTTTATGTCTATAAGTTTTTATCTCAGATAACTCAAATTCATAATCTATAATAAGACTTAAGTTTTTCTCTTCTATTGTAAATCCTTTATTATCTTCTTCTTGTCCTAAAGAATCTGTATCTAAGTCATGTTCTATACATAACTCAATTTTATAGTTTTTTCCTTCTTCTACTTTTACATTTATATTATTATTACCATTTTCTAAAGTTCCTGTTTTTATATAATCTACATTCTCTTCTACGGTCTCAGTATCTTCTTGTTTTTCTAAAATTTTATATGTTCCTGATTCAAATGCAGAATCTGGATCAAAAATGTCAAAAGATATATTTAATTCTGATTTTTGTATGTCTTCTGTCACTTTCCAATTTGCAATCGTTGGTTCTTGTTTTAATACATCTATTTTAACTAAATAATCAACAAAAACATCTCTTTCATTTTCTAAAGTTACTTTTTCAAATCTATATTCTTTTACTCCACTTGTTTCTCCTACATTTACTGTAATTTCATATTGGTTTTCATCTGTTTCATTTTTTGTTACTTCATATTCGTTTCCATTTACAGTAATTGTTTTTACATTTTCTCCATAACTTACATCAAGGTCAAAACTTAATTTTATTTCTTCTTCCTTTTTTGGATAATAATTACTTGCTTTAATATTTCTCATTTCCACTTCATAATCTAATGTTTTTTCTATTTTCCTTATTAAAAGTGTTAAATCTGTTACTGTAACCTCTCCATCATTATTCATATCTGCATTTTTTAATTTATCTTCTGGTATTTCTCTTAAATGAATTAAATACAATTCTAGTAAACTAACATCTGCGTAATTTATTTCTCCATCTCCATTTAACTCTCCTTTATTAACATTGCTTGCATAAATTACACCAAAAGATATAAATATAAACATTACTATAAAAATACTTATTGATATTGCTAATCTTTTTTTTACTTTTACAATATCTATAATTTTTTGCATTTATTTTCACTCCCTTTTATTTTAATTCTAATAAACCTATTAATATTAATTTCATATTTGCTAAATCATTTACAGTAACTTGATTGTCAGCATCCATATCTGCTGCTTTTAGTTCTATCCCTGTTAATAATTTTATTGATATAAGATGTAATCTTATAGAAGCTAAATCGTTTATTGTAATACTTGAATCTCCATCTATATCTCCTGTTACAATAAGAGTATATTGTAAACTAGAACCTACTTTTAATTTTGTACCAGTTTTAATTAAACTATCTTCTTGTAATACTTCTCCGCTTTCGTCTATAAACATCATTTGTGGATTTGTTGTTACATTTTCTACTGTTACATTTTGTTTAAATTGACTAACTGTTGTTCTAGGTAGTATTCTTCCTATATATCCTTGTTCTATTTTATACTTATCAGATGTAATTTTTTCTGTTTTTTCTGGCTCTCCTGGTATTTCTCCTTGTTCTTTAATAACATTAATTGTTAGTTTTGCTTCATCTACATTAATATCTGTTTTTCCATCTGATGTAACAATATCTTTAATTTTAATCTCTGTTGTTTTTGGTTCTACTTCTTTTTTTGTTTTCAAAGTAATACTTGCCACTTCTTCAGGAGCTTTGCTTCCAGCTTTTTTTATAGCAATAAATTCTTTTGTATCTTTATTATATTTTAGAAGTTCCCAATTGTTTTTACATATAAAATTTTGTTCAAGCACTTCTTCAAATGTATCTTCATCATAGTATAAAATTGCTTTATAGGCATTAATTCCATTTTTAATGTCTTGATATTCTTCTAATTTTAATGTAATTTCTATCTCTTCTTCCTTTTCTACTTCTTCTTTTGAAGTTTGTACAGTAGCTTTTAAGCTATTTGATGCTTGTACATTTATTGTTATTAAAATTACAATTACAAATATAGTGCATATAACAGCACATACTAATTTTTTTAATTTCATATTACTTTCCACCTTTTAAAAAATACTCACTTACTATAAGTATACAATAATTTGTTTTCCTTTTCAATATTCCTATTTTAATATTTTATTACACATTATTATATTTGTTTACGCTTTCTTACTTTTTCACTATTGTTGTTTTTATATTACATTTTCTTTTCATTCTCTATACTACAAATCTTATTTTCTAAGTATCCGTAAATAACCTCAATAAAAAGACACCTACATGGTGTCCCCCCTCTCCTGTTGGATTATATAAAGTTACAAGACATACTAGTTCTGGGTCTGATATTGGTGCAACTCCTATAAACGATGTTACATATTTATTTGTATTTACTCCGGTCTTCTGATGTCCCTGTTTTTCCTCCTACTCTAAAACCTGCAACACTAGCATTTTTTCCTGTCCCTTCTGCTACAACGCTTTCCATCATGCTAAGTACATCATTTGCTGTTTTTTCATCTATTACTCTTTGTACTTTTATTGGTTCTAAATCTTCTTTTTCTCCTGTTTCTGAATTTATTATTTGTTTTACTACCCTTGGCTTCATTCTTACTCCCTTATTTGCAATTGCAGATACTGCTGTTACCATTTGAAGAGGTGTTACTTCAAACCTTTGCCCAAATGCAATTGTTGCAAGTTCTACTGGTCCTACTTTTTCTTCTTTTAAGAATATTCCTTTTGCTTCTCCTGGTAATTCTATTTCTGTTTTTGATAGAAAACCAAATTTGTTTAAATATTCATAATATTTTCTTACTCCTATTTTTTGTCCTAATCCAATAAATACTGGATTACATGAATTCATTAATCCTTGTCTTAACGATTCAGAACCATGTGGTCTATAATGTCTCCAACATTTTATACGTACTCCTGCAATTTCTATTGCACCAGTACAACAAAATTCTCCCTCCTTATCTGTAGTTGTTATTCCTTCTTGTAATGCAGCTGAAGAAGTTATTGTTTTAAATGTAGAACCTGGTTCATATGTATCAGCTATTGCTTTATTCCTCCACATTGCTTGCAAATTTGTACTTCTTTCAGTAGCAGTTAAGTTCTCCCAGTTTTCTTTTAACGTTTCATCTGTTATTTCATATGGTGTATTCAAGTTATATGATGGATATGTTGCCATTGCTAGTATATCTCCAGTTTTTGGGTTCATTATTACTATATTTCCTCCATCTGTACATACATTATCTATACATGCTTGTTTTAAATGTTTTTCTGCTATTGACTGTATTGTCATATCAATTGATGTTACTATATCTTTTCCATTTACTGCTGAAATATAGTTTTCTCCTTCTTTACCTATTTCTCCACCTTTTGCATCTGTTACTCTTATAATTTTTCCGTGGACTTCCTTTTAAAATTTCTTCAAATTTTGCCTCTATTCCATCTAATCCTTGGTTATCGCTTCCACAAAAACCTATAAAATGCGATGCAAGCTCATTTTGAGGATAGTACCTTTTTGTATCTTCATCTATATTTATTCCAGATGTTATATTATTTTCTTTCATCCATATACGTAATTTATCTGTTTTATCTTTATCTACTTTTTTTACTATTGTCTCTATTGAACTTTTTTTGGTTACTTTTTTTAACATTTTTTCATAATCTAGTTCAAATATATCACTAAACGCTTTTGCTACTTTTTCTTTATCTTCTTTTTTTATATTTACAGGGTTTACTGTAATTGTTTCTACTGTAGCACTTATTGCAAGTACATTTTTTCCTGTAGCATCATATATTGTTCCTCTTTTTGGATTTATTCTTCTATCTATTGATTGCTGTTTATATGCCATTGTTTGTAATTCGTCTCCTTGTATAAATTGGATATAGCCTATTCTTACTACTAATAGGCTAAGTATTATAAATGCTATGAATAAAGAATATATCATTCTTCTTTTTCTACTTATATTTGCTGTTTGAAGCATAAAAAATCACCTTTTTCTATATAATTTACTATTATAATTATATAGAATTAAGGTGATTTTATTACTTTGTAAACAATATAATACGGAGTATTTTATTAATAATTAACGTTTAATCTAACACTATAATTATTATCAGTTCCATAATAGATATAAATATATTTTAAACTATCTGAACCTTGTATTGTTGTATCCATAGCAATTCCTATGTAGTCTATTTCAGTATTTGTTTCTGTAACATCCTTATATTTAACTTTTCCTTGTTCTGTTGTTTTATGGTATCCTTTTAGGTATAAAGCTGGATCATCTGCACCATCATTTAGTTTATCATCTATTACACTTATCTTTCCTTCAGTTTTATAATAATCTATATCACTAAATGATATTGGCATTTTTCCTTCTTTTCCTATTACAGATATTGGTATTAGTGTATATATATATCCATCATCTTCTCCTACTTGTACAAGTTCATTATCAGCTGGTTTTTGTGTATATAATGTAATATCAGTAATATCATTTGTTCCATCATTCACTTCTATTTCTGGTGATAAAATATCTATTGTTTTATTAAGTATATATTTTCTATTTTCACTTGAACTATCTATTATAAGTTCTAAGTTATTATCATTTGATTTTGTTGCTTTTATACTTATAGCTTTTACTGGCTCTTCTGGATTTGTAGTAACATCTATTAATCCTCCAACTTTATCCAACAACTCTACTTCTATGTTAGCATTTTTTGTAACTGTAATTCTTCTTGCAGGAATATCAATTTGAGCTTCTTTATTATAAAATGCTATATCAACTTTTCTTTCTTGGTTAGCTGTCACTTCAATATTTCCCATTTCATCAAAATTTGTTTTTGTTACTTTTGGATTAACAACTAAAGTTGCACCAGCATCACTAGAATTTCCATAGTAAAGTTTTATATATTCTAAATCTTCTGGACTATTTACATAGTCTAAATCTACTGCTATTCCTATATAGTCTATTTCTTTATTTCCTGAACTATTACTTGTAACTTCTGCATATGTTCCATTTGATGCCTTTTTATATGTTTTTATTAATAATGCTGATGTATTATTATCATCTTCATCTAAGTTACTATCTATTACACTTATTTTTCCTTGTGTTTTATAGTAATCTATATCAGGTTGTGTTATTGTAATTTTTCCTTCATTGCCCATTAAAGAAACTGGAATTAATGTATATATATGTTCTTTTCCATCTTCTTCTGCAATTCCTGTTTGTACTAAAGTAGAATTCGTTGGTCTTTTTGTATAAAGCATAATTTCTGTAATGTCTTTTCCTCCATCTTTTACTTCAATTCTTGGTAATGATACATTAACTGTTTTATTCATAACATATTTTTTATTTGCATATGCACCATCTACTATTAATTCTAATTGTTTTGTTCCCCCTATTTCTTGTGTAACTTTTATTGAAATAGATTTTACTGGCTCTTCTGGAGTTATATTTGCATCAATTATTCCACCATTTTTGTCTAACAATTCTACCTCCATCCCATTAACTTGTGTTAATGTAACTCTTCTTGCAACTACAGTAACTTCTTCTTCTCCACTATAAAATACAAGTGACTTTTTAGTTTCTTGGTTAACTGTTATTTGAATATTTGATAATTCATCTAAATTTGTTTTTGTTATTTTTGAATTAACCATTAATGTTACACTAGCATCTGTAGCATTTCCATAATAAAGTTTTATATATTCTATTGCTTCTGGGCTACTTATTACATTTTTATTTATTGCTATTCCTATATAATCTATTTCTTTACTTCCAGTAGTGCTATCTGTAATTTCTGTAAATGTATTATTGGTAGATTTTTTATATGTTTTAACTAAAATTTGTGAAGTTAGTGATACATTAGTATCTACTTTATTATCTATTATACTTATTTTTCCCTCTGTTTTTTTAGTTACAATATCATCAGCTGTTATTTCCACAGTTCCTTGATATTTTTCTAAAGCAATTGGAATTAATGTATATACATTTCCTAAAGCATCTACATCTATATAATTATTACCTGGCATTTGTTTAGTATATAATGTAATATTTGTTATATCCTTTGTTCCATCATTTACTTTTAATACAGGTTCTTTAACTGTTACATTAAGTTCCCCTTCAAAAGTCTTTGATGTATCGTCAACTGTATTAGTTGTTGTATAAGCTATTTTTATTGTTTGCACACCAACTTTATTTGGATCATAGTTACCTAAAATTATGTATTTTGAAGAATCTATTACTAGTCCTTCTTTTTTAGATTTCATAACTTCTTTTACTACAATTTTGCTAGTATCTAAGTCTTCACCATATTGATATTCAGATTTTGTAGTTGATATAGTTATTCCTTCTACATAATCTTGTACTATAACTTTTCTTTTTATAGTAGTCTTCTTTCCTGTAGTTTTATCTTCAACTGTGTAAACAACTTCATATTCTCCTGGTTCATCTTTTATTGCACTTTTATCAATTTTTATACTTGTTTGTGGTATTTCATCACCAGCATAGTCTTTAGCACTTGCTCCTAATTCTATATACTGTCCTATTTTTATTGTTTGAGGATTTGCTCCTTTTAGAGTAATCTCTGGTGCTTTAGGCTCTGGTTTAACTATAAGTACAATTGTATCTTCAAATGTTTTTTCACTACCATCTATAGTATTAGTTGTTGTATATTTTACTGTAAGAGTTTGCGCTCCAACCTTTGTTGGATCATACTTACTTATTTTATATTGTGAAGAATTTAATGTTTTACCATCTTTTCCAGATTTCATAGCCTCTTTTACTACAATTTTACTAATATCTAACTTTTCTCCATATTGATATTCTAGTTTTGTAGCTGTAGCTCTTATTCCATCTACATAATCTTCAACAATTACTGTTCTTGTTTTTATCGCTACTTTTCCGTTATTATCTACAGCTGTATAAATAACTTCATATTCTCCTGGTCTATCCTTAATTCCGCTTATATCAATTTTTATATTTGACTGTGGTATTTCATTACCCTCAAAATCTTTAGCTGTTGCTCCTAATTCAACATATTTACCTAATTTAATTGTTTGTGGGTTATCCCCTTTTAATGTAATTTCTGGTGCATCTGGATCTTCTTGTTCTGGTTTAACTATAAGTGTTATTGTATCTTCAAATGTTTTTAAAGTATCATCAGATGTATTATTTGTTTCATATGTTACTTTAAGAGTTTGTATACCTGATTTATTTGGATCATAATCACTTATTTTATATTGTGAAGCATTTAAAGCTGCACCCTCTTTTCCAGATTTCATAATCTCTTTTACACTAATTTTACTACTATCTAAATTTTCTCCATATTCATATTGTACTTTTGCAGTTTCTGCAATTATACCTGTTACATAGTCTATAACTTTAACTTTTCTTGTAACAATTGTTTCTTGTCCCTTATCATCTACAGCTGTATAAATAACTGTATATTCTCCTTCTTCATCTTTAATTGATGAAGAATCAATTTTCACTTCTAAAGTTTTACCTTCATAATCTTTAGCTGTTGCTCCTAATTCTATATATTGACCAATCTTAATTGTTTGTGGATTTTCTCCTTTTAACATAATTTCTGGTGCTTTAATTTCTGGTTTTTCAGGCTCATCTGGTTCTTCTGGTATTTTTGAAGAATCTGGCTCATTAATAACCAATCTTGTTTCAAATCCAAAATAAAATTCAAATATTCTTTGAGCATCTATTACATCTACGTCATTATCTTCATTAGAAACATTTCCTGCAATTTTATAAACATCTTCTAATTTATAGTTCTCTTCATTAAAATAATATCTAAAGACAAAATCAGCATCCATTACGTCAACTTCTCCATCTTTATTTACATCTCCATAAATTAAAACATGATATTCTTTTGAATCTGTTTTTATTATATCTCCTGTTACAATAATATCTCCAAGCTCTTCTCCATTTTCAATTTTAAGTCCTTTTGCTTCAAATTGTTCCATAATATAAAGCTTTGTTATTGTATTTTTAGAATTCTCAAAAATAAATGGTAAAATAGTTTTTCCATCTTTTTCAAATACATTTTCTAAAACATTACTTGGATTATGATTATATGCTTGAATCTTCCCTGTAACTTCATCCTTTAGTAAATTTTCAGTAATTCCACTTGTTAACCAAAATATTCCTATAATCATTAAGGCTATTCCTAATAAAATTACTTTTTTAAACTTTTTCATTTCTTCACCTCCATATCCTATTCAGCTTTTTGTCCACTAATTTTTATTCTTTGTATAATAACAATAATAAGTAAAATTACAATTATAACACATAAAACAATTGGATCTTTCAAAAATTCTAATACCATTTGCATCATATCTTTTTGTTCTACTTTTGTTTCTTCAATTGGTGCAACTACTTGTGTATCTTCTGGTTCATTTTCTACTTCTTTTTCTTCTACTAAAGCATATATAGAAAAATGATCAGTTGTAAAAGTATAGTATTTTTCTTCTACTTCTTCTGTTTGTCCTTCCTGTGTAATTTCCTTTTTTAATGTTTGTATTTCTCCTTCTACTAATTCATATTTCTCATTTTCTTCATCTAAATAATATATTTTAACATTTTCCTCTTTACTTTCCTCTGGAATTGGTATACAAACTGTCACATATCCATTTGGTTGTACTTTAACACTATCTTTTAACAAATTAATATCAAAATATGTTTTATTACCATCTATATCTTTTAGTATTTTTTCTAATTTCTCATAATTCTCTTCATCTTCATTTATAGCTTTTACTTCTAATATTACGCCATCTTCAATTGCTACTTCTATACCTTTAACCATAATATTAGTTTCATCATCTTTTAGAGTTTTAACATCTTTATTGTCTAATTTTATTAGTTCATCTGGTGCTGGTTCTGGCTTTTCATCCTTTGATGTTGTAGTTGGTTTTTTTGTATTATTTGGTTTTTTTGTATTATTTGGTTTATTTGTATTATTTGTTGTATTACTTTTTACAGATATTGATACTGTAGGTGTTGGTGTTGTTTCTGTATCAGTTGATATTTTCATATTACTTGCTGTTACTGATTTAGTGCTTGTACCTTTTGCTTTAAATGTAAAAGAAACACTTGACACATCTGGTGTTGTAGCCATAAAATATCCAAATTGGCTTCCATTAAAGTTACTACGTCCTGTTCCTCCACAAGAATATGAAAGATATTCTAATGCACTTGAATCAAAATTTAATGTAAATTGCCCTGCTTTTACCTTTTTCCCAAATGATACTGTTACAGTTACAGTATCTCCTGCTTTAGTAGTTTTAGCTGAGGCTGTTGCACTTGCAGCAGCATTTACTACACTACTGTATATTCCTATAATAAAAATCATAATGATTGTAATTGCTAACGATTTTTTCATTATTCTTCCTCCCTAAAAACAAATTCGAGACAGTTATATTATACTATTTTTTATCCATTTTGTAAACATAATTCTCGTTTTTTGTCAACAATTTT
>CATKFT010000138.1 GCA_949747745.1 uncultured Clostridia bacterium | reverse complement strand
CCCCCAGTCACGCTTTCAGCGTGCCAGCCCCCTTGTTAAAGGGGCTTTTTTGAAAGGCTTCGTAAGACTTTTTCTATAAATTTAGTTTAATACTAATTTTTTGCATTTTAAATATTACAATTTGTAATAATCGATGAAATTACCATGTAGGCTAATATAATTTTATTGACAGAGTAAATAAAATTTAGTATAATGAATATACTAAGATAGATAACTTAGTTATCTATGATTAAAAGAGGAGAACCACTGCCAACAAGTGTGGAGTTTTAAAAGTTTAAATGGGGGAGGAGCTTAAGGGCTTTTCCTCTTTTTGTATTATTAAGATTTAAATTATAAATTTAAAATTAAGAAAGGAAATAATATTAAAATGAAAAATAATAGATTATATTTTTATGAAGTAGAAGATGAATATGTTGAATATATGAGTAAATTTGATGAAAAAATAATGTATACAAAAATAGAGAACAGGAAATTCAAGAGAAAATATATAGGAATACTATTTAGAATAAATGATGAATATTATATTGCACCACTATCAAGCTATAAAAAGAAGCATGAAAAAATGAATGAAACCATTGATTTTTTAAAGGTTGAAAATAAAGCTGTTATAAATTTAAATAATATGTTTCCAGTAAAAATGGAAAATATAACAAAGATAGAAATAGAAAAAGAAGAAAATTATAATTATAAGCAATTATTAAGAAATGAATATAAATTATGTAATTCTAAATTTGAAAAGATAGTGAAAAACGCTAAAGTATTATATGAACAAGTTACTATATACAAAATGCCAATTAAAAATAGATGTTGTGATTTCAAATTCCTAGAAAAAAAGTGTGAACAATACTGTAACCAAAAATAATTATTATACATATACTACTATAAAAATAGTAGGAGGGATTATATGTATAATAGTACACAATATGAAGAATATATGCGTACAGTGTTAGGATATACACCTAATTATATTAAAGATAATTTTGTATCAAATGATTATTACATAATGCAGACAAATAATAGTATGTTAGATGATTTATACCCAGATATGTATAAAAAAGTTTACCCACTTGTATGTAACGAATGTAACAAAAATAATATGCCAATTACAAGAGAAATTTTAGAGCAAATGACAGATAATGTTTTAAACCAAATAGAAATTGACTTGAAAATTGAAACAAATGTAAAAATTGAAACAAGAAAAGAGGAAACAAAAAATGTAAATCAAAGAAATCAATCTTTAAATTCAAGACAAAAAGATGTTAATTTAGAAGAAACAAATATAGAAGATAGAAGTAGAAGAAATAGTACATTAAGAGATTTAATAAAAATTTTAATTTTAAGAGAATTGTTAAATAATGGGAGATTTCCTAATAGACCACCACATTTTCCAGGAAATCCACAAAGACCACCAATACCTGGACCACATCCACCATTTCAAGGAGGAAACAGACCACCTTTTCGGAGGTCGGACCAGGAGGAATAATGCCAAGAGATTTTTAGAAAACAAAGAAAACTTTTATATTTATACAAATCATATAAAAAATTGTTAAAAAATTGAAATAAATTTTAAATTTGCAAATTTTAATTTTACATACTTTCTAAAAAAATGTACAAAATAAAATTATATAAATTTTGAAAGGAAGTATGTAAAATGGAAGTTAAAGAATGTATGAGTACAAAGGTATGTTATTGTACACCTGAAAATAGTGTTAAAGATGTTGCAAAGTTAATGTGCGATAATCATGTAGGATGTGTACCAGTTTGTAATGATAATAACTGTGTAGTTGGAGTTATTACTGATAGAGATGTTATTTTAAGAACTATAGCATGTGATAAAGATGTATGTAATACAAAAGTAACAGATATAATGACTACTAATCCATGTTGTTGTTCTCCTGAAACAAAAATAGATGAGGCAACAAAACTTATGTCAAACTTACAAATAAGAAGAATACCTGTATGTGATAATAATAACAAAATTGTTGGAATATTATCTTTAGGAGATTTAGCACATCATGATAAAGAAGTAGGACCAGAAGATGTATGTGCAACACTTGAAAATATATGTAAATGTAGTGGAAATACTAAAAATGCTGAATAATTTAATATAAAAGTAATATAATAAGAGTAAGGTAAATTACTCTTATTATATTTATATATTAGGAATTTTAAATTGAAATGTAGTGGCTAACACACATATATAGAAATACGAAATGTATGGTTTTTTATTGCTATTTTTTAATGATTCATGATATACTTATTAAATAATACATATAAAGATAAGGAATGAAGATATATGGTTATAGATATGGGGTATTGGACAAAAGTATCAAAAAGGATATTAGTATTAGTATTAACAATAATTGGCATAATTTTAAGTTTCAAGTTAGCAGTTTTTTATATGCCATTTTTAATAGCATTTATAATATCTTTATTAATAGAGCCATTAATAAAGTTTGTAAATAAAAAGACAAGCCTAACTAGAAAAACAAGTGCAATAATAGTACTTGTTTTAGTATCGTTAATAATTATAGGTTTACTTGTTTGGGGAATAACGGCAATAATATCAGAGGCAACAAATCTTTTACAAGGATTAAACACATATATTGAAAATGCCTATAATCAAGTACAAAATATAATATCAGGAATAGATTTTAATAAATTAAAAATACCAGAAGAGGTAACAAAAGTAATACAAAATTCATTATGGGATTTTATTGGAGCAGTTTCAAATTGGGTTAAAAACTTTCTTACATCACTTATGAACCTTTTAACTGAGATACCAACAATAGCAATATATGTAGGAATATGTCTTGTAGCAATTTATTTTATGTGTACAGATAAGTTATATATGTTAGACCAATTAGAACATCATCTTCCTAAAGAGTGGGTAAAAAGAATAGGAAGGCATCGGAAGAGATTTAATAAGCAGTTTAGGAGGATATCTAAAAGCAGAAGCAACACTTATATTAATTTCATTTATAGTATCATTAATAGGGTTATATATATTTAAATTCATGGGATTAAATATAAAATATCCACTTTTAGCAGCACTTGGAATAGGATTTGTAGATGCACTTCCAATATTAGGCTCAGGAACAGCAATGATACCATGGGCAGTAATATCAGCAATAAGTGGAGATATAAATTTGGCGCTTGCAATTATTGTTTTATGGATAATAATGTCTGTTGTAAGGCAAATGTTAGAGCCAAGAGTTGTAAGTAAACATATAGGAATACACCCAATTTTTACACTAATTGCTATGTATACAGGGTTTAAAGCTATTGGAGTATTAGGAATGTTTATAGGACCTATAGCATTAATAATATTAAAAAATATATTTGCAAATATAATTGATAAAGGAGTAGGTAAAGCAATATTTGATAGGTAAAATATTTTATATTGAATTAAAGTCTTCCTATGTAATTCTTTTGGTTGTGTAACCACCCGTAAAATATATTTAATTGAATTTTAAATATTTTAATTAAATATTAAGTAACTCCCCCAAATTGTTAAACATAGTTTTGGGGGAGTGCTCTGTGTAATTATAATTTAGTTTGGGTAATCATATACTTTATAGTTATTAGGTAAATCAAACTCACTATCTAATATCTTATTAAATGTTATATCTTTTATCCAAACTTCTGGAATTGCATTAGTCTGTGTTGGCTTAATAATAGCTGTACCTAAAACAAAACCAGTTGATTTTTCTATCCAATATGCACAAATATCTGTATTAAATTCATCGTCAGGTTTAAAAGAGCCATCATCTGTTTTATAATAAGTTATTTCTTTCACAAAAATACAATCTTTTCCTTCAATGTTGTCATCTTTAATATATGAAAGTTCTCTTCTTAGATTACTATCTTGAATATTAATTCTGTCGAAAACACTATATTGTAGTCCTTTATAAAAACTAGTTTCATTTTTAATGACTATAATTTTTTTCTTATCAGAAACCATATAATGTTTTTCCTTATCTAAATCCATAATGCTATAGCTAAGTAACAACTCATCAGTATCTTCCATAGTTAACAATTTCATCTTATTGCCTTTATAATAGAACTTATGAACTCTTGTTTTATCGTTTCTTTCAATATAAACATTTTGCATATCGTGCATATTGCCCATACCTTTTTGAACTAAAGCATAAATATCTTCATTTGAGTACTTTATGTTAGAGGGATTAATTTTAAAAAATAAAATACTAAAT
>CATKFT010000137.1 GCA_949747745.1 uncultured Clostridia bacterium | reverse complement strand
GCTTTTATTATCTATTATATCTTTTATATATAATGATTTATCTATAAAATAGTAATCTCTTACTCTTAGCATTTTAAAATCACTTTCGCCTATTCCTATTCCTTCCATCTTTTCACGCCTTTCTTATATTTTACATTTATATTCTACTATATACTATACAAAAAAGCAATATTTTTCTATATAGAAATGCCTTTAAGCTTATATATAAGCCCTGTATTTCTTTTTTTCGTATCTTGATTTTGTATCATGTAATTTAAAACTTTATCTTCCCCTATTACTATTAATAACTTTTTTGCCCTTGTTAATCCAGTATAAAGTAAGTTCCTTGTAAGTAGCATTGGAGCTGTTTGTGGTAATACAATTATTACTACATCAAATTCACTTCCGTTGTGCTTTATGTATTGTTATTGCATATGCATGCTCTATTTGCTCTAAATCTGAAAAAGCATACCATGCTACTTTATTATCATCAAATTTTATTTTTACTTGTTTTTCAAAATTGTCTATTTTTTCTATTATGCCCAGTTCTCCATTAAACACTCCGCTTCCATTTTCATATTCTGGCTCAAACCTTTCCCAATACATATCATAATTATTTCGTATTTGCATAATTCTATCTTGTTCACGAAATATTACTCCCATACTATTTTTCTCTTGCTTAAATTCTGATTCTGGGTTTAGTTCTTTTTGCAAAGCTTTATTTAATTCTTTTGTTCCTAAAAGTCCTTTCTTTGTTGGAGATAAAACTTGTATGTTTTCAAAAAAATTATAATTTCCAAAATTTTTTAATCTTTCTTTGCAAAGCGATAAAACTTGATACAACATACCATCATTTGATGTTTCTTTTATATAAAAGAAATCTTCTTTTGTTTCATTTTTTTTATTTTCTTCTTTTGTTATAAAAGGCTCACCATTATTTACTTTATGTGCATTTAATATTATCTTGCTTTTAGCAGCTTGCCTAAATATTTTATCTAAGTGAACTGTTTTTATAGTGTTTGAATTTATTATGTCTGCAAGTATACTTCCTGGTCCTACTGATGCTAATTGGTCCACATCCCCTACAAGTACTAGTTTTGTTCCTTTATATACTGCTTTTAGTAAATAATTCATTAAAAATACATCTACCATAGACATTTCATCTATTATTATTACATCAGTATCTATTGGTGCTACATCATAGTCTGTACTTTGTACTGCACCTTCTTCTTCTATTTTTCCTATTTCTAGTAAACGATGTAAGGTTTTTGCTTCTTTATTTGTAGCCTCAGTCATACGTTTTGCCGCTCTTCCTGTTGGGGCACATAGTACAACCTTTTTTCCTCCTGCCTCATATAAGTTTATTATGCTTTTTATTATAGTCGTTTTTCCTGTACCTGGTCCTCCTGTAATAATACATACATTGTTTTCATTAACTGCTTCAACCGCTTCTTTTTGTTTTTCAGATAACTCTATGTCTTCATTTTTTTCAATTTTTGCGAGTTCATTTTTTATTTTTTTTATTTCTTTTATATTTTCTGTTTTATTTAACTCTATTATTTTTTCTGCAATATTCATTTCTGCTTTATAAAACGGATATAAATATACAAGATTTGTTTCTTCATCTTGCTTTTCTATTACAATTTCTTTATTTACATTCAAATCTATTAAACAATTTTCTATATTTTCATCTGATACATTTAACAATTCTTTAACAAATGTTATTAAGTTCTCTTTTTTTACACAAGTATGCCCATTATAACTCACTCTAATCAAACTATATTTTATACCACTTTTTACTCTTTTTGTATTATCTAATGCTATACCTATATCAAGTGCCATTTTATCTATTTGTTTAAAGTCCACTCCTCTTGCTATATCTACTAATATATAAGGATTTTCTTCAATTTCCTCTATTGCATTTGCACCTAATAATTTATATACTTTTTTAGCATTACTAGGACCAATTCCAAACCTTTCTAAAAAACCAACTATCTGCCATAATTCCCAATTTTCATTAAAGCTTTCCGCCATTTCTATTGCTTTGTCTTTTGTAATTCCTTTTATAATAGCCAGTTTTTCTGGTTCATACTTAAATATGTGTATTGTTTCTTCTCCAAATGTTTTTACAATTTTTTTTGCAGTAGATGGTCCTATTCCTTTTATTGTACCATTTGCTAAGTATTTTTCAAGGGAATCTAGTGTTTGTGGCATCATTTTTTCAAAAGTATCTATTTTAAATTGTCTACCATATTCTTGATGTGTTACAAATTTACCAATTAGTTTTAAAGTATCTCCACTATTAATAAAAGGAAGATATCCGAACAACAGTTAATTCTTCCTCATCTGTTTCAAATGTGGCTATAGTATAACTATTAATTTCATTTTGGTAAATAATATCTTGCAACACTCCTTGAATTTCCAATTTCTTTCTCTCCTATTTTTTAATCACTCTACTACTATACCATAACAAATAAAATAGTACTAGAGTAAACAAAGTAATATATTTAATTTTTAAGACTTTTAATTATCTCATTTGCTAAATTCTCATTTATTCCTTTTACTTGTATAAGTTCTTTAACACTTGCTTTTTTTATTTTATCTACACTTTCAAAATGCTTTAAAAGTGCCTGTTTCTTTGCTTCTCCTATTCCAGAAATATTATCTAATTCCGATTTTGTTATTTGTTTATCTCTTACTTTTCTATGATATTCAATTGCAGTTTTATGTACTTCATCTTGAAAATTCGTAATTAGATTCATTAAATTTTCTGATAATTCTTGTTCTTTTCTTTCTTCATCTATTAATGCTCTTGTTCTATGTTTGTCGTTTTTTACCATACCATAAATCTTTATATCTAGTCCATATTCATTAATAGCATTTCTTGCGGCTCTTTGTTGTGTTATTCCTCCATCTACAAAAATGGCATCTGGCAATTTCCCAAATCCGCTATTATCACTTTCTACTGAGTGCTTTAGCCTTCTTTTAATAACTTCTTCCATACATTTTGGGTCATCTTGTGTTAATACTGTTTTTATTCTAAACCTTCTTGATAATTTGTGATTTATTACTCCATCTTGCAATACACACATGCCTGCAACCATGTGTGTTCCAGATATATTTGATATATCGTATGTCTCTATTTTTCTTGGCATTTTATTCATTTTTAAAACTTCTTTTAATTCCATTAATATGTCGAATTTATCTTTAGATTTATTTTCAAGTGTAACTTTTGCATTATTTTCAGCCATTTCTACAAATCTTAATTTTTCCCCTTTCTGCGGAGATTTTAACATAACTTTTCTTCCTACCTTTTTAGATAACCATTCTTCAATAACTTCTTTATCTTCTAATTCTTCTTTTAACATAATCCTATGTGGTATTTCTTCTTTTGTTAAATAATATTGTTTTACAAATCCTGATAAAATTTCTTCATTTGGAACATCTTTTAATTCATTGAAAAAATAATGCTCCCTACCTATCATTTTGCTTTTCCTTACAAAAAATATTTCAATACATACACTTATATCATTTTTTGCAAGCCCTATAACATCAATATCATTTTCAGTCATATTTGATACTTTCTGTTTTTGTGAAATTCTTTGTATTGCAAGCATTTGGTCTCTTAAATAGGCTGCTTCTTCATATAACTTATTTTGGGCTGCTTGTTTCATTTTATTATCTATTTCTTTTAATACTCTATCTATTTTTCCTTCAAGTAACATAATAATTTGGTCAATCTGTTCTTTATATTCTTCTTTTGTAACATATCCCATACATGGTGCTAAACATCTATTTATATGATAATTTAAACATGCTCTTTTATTTGATTTAAAATTTTTACATTGACGTATTTTAAATTTTTGCTTTATAAAATCTAGCATTTCTTTTGCACTTCCAGGGTTTGCGTATGGTCCAAAATATTTTGCTCCATCATTTAATATTGTCCTTGTTATAAAAACATTTGGATAATCTGATTTTACATCTATTTTAATATATGGATATGTTTTACCATCTTTTAGTAATACATTAAATTTAGGTCTATTTTCTTTAATTAAATTACACTCTAAAATTAGAGCTTCTGCTTCATTATCTGTTACAATGTATTCAAAATGGTCTATTAGACTAACCATGTTTTCTATTCTTTTTGTCTTATTATTTTTTCTAAAATATTGCCTTACTCTATTTCTTAATATTACTGCTTTACCAACATATATTATATTATCATTTTTATCACGCATAATATATACACCTGGTTTTTTAGGTAATTTCTTTAGTTCTTCTTCTATATCAAACATTATATTATACTCCTGTTTTCATAATAATTTGCATTTCTTTCTTGATTTGTTTTAAAAGACATATAGAAATAGAAGTTTTTTATTTCTTCTAAAACTATATACTACACTTTTAAAAAATTCTTCTGCTATTTACAAATAAAAATATACTTTTTATTAAAATAAATGCAGATGCCACCTTTAAATGCATCTGCATACTATCCCACTTGCTATTCTCTCCTAAGCAAGTTTCGTCCCCCCATATAACTTGACATATACAAGTTATTTTACATTATTATGTGCGCTACTTCCCTTATAACGCTCTTTTATTATACATCTTTTTTATGTAGTTGTCAAGCTTTTATTCACCAATATATCCAACATATGGTAAATTTCTATACATTTCATTATAATCAAGTCCATATCCCACAACAAATTTGTCTGGAATTTCAAACCCTAAATAATCTACTTTTACATCATATAGTCTTCTTTCTGGCTTATCTAATAATGTACAAAGCTTTAAACTACTAGGTTTTCTTCCTTTTAAATGTTCTATTAAATAACTTAATGTTCTTCCTGTATCTATAATGTCTTCTACAATTATTACATCTTTTCCATCTATACTTTCTTTTAAATCTAGCTTAAGTTCAATATTTTCTGAACCTATTGTAGAACTTCCATAGCTAGATACTTGTATAAATTCTATTTTTACATTTCTATTAATTTTTTTTGCTAAGTCTACTGTAAAAAAACTAGACCCTTTTAAAATACATATTAATGTAATCTCTTTATCTTTATAATCTTGTTCTATCCTTTTGGCAATTTCTTTAACTTTTGCTTGTATTTTTTCTTCTTCTATCAAAACTTTTACTTCATCCATACTATTACCTCTTTCTTTGCTTTTTACAATTATACCATGTCAGTTTTTCTTCGTAAAGTATTTTTAAAAAAATTAGCTCGCAAAATGTTTCACGTCAATTGTAACCCTACAAGCATTCTATTACTTTTCCAAAAGATTTCTTTAATACTTCTTGTACATCAAATATATTTTTTATATTTTTATCTTTTGCTATCATATTAGCTAATTCTTCTATTGCTTCATCTTGTGTTAATTCTTTTCCT
>CATKFT010000136.1 GCA_949747745.1 uncultured Clostridia bacterium | reverse complement strand
TTAGTTTGTGGGTTTCTTCCTTTTCTAGCTGCTCTTTTTCTTACTTCAAAAGAACCAAATCCAACTAATTGTACTTTATCTCCTTTTGTTAATGCTTCTGTTACAACTTCTACAAATGCATTTACTGAAGCTTCAGCACTTTTTTTTGTTTCTCCTGTTTTAGCAGCTATAGCTGCGATTAATTCTGATTTGTTCATTTAAAATTACCTCCTAAAAGTTTTCTTTTATGTAGCTTTTTTCATCTACACTATATTTATTCGCCAAAATAATATAAAATCCCTCTTTTTTTTATTTATTTTTTCTTTTAATCCCTACGTTTTCTAAGTGGTTTCTATTTTTTGGCAATTAGTTTTATCTTTTATATCTCTTTTTCTTTTGTGTAAATTCCAAATTTTTCAAGTAGTTTATATATTTTTTGTCCATAAGGAATCATTAGTATTTCTTCTTTTGTAAATACCTTTAATGCAACAATTGCTAGTATATAAATAATTACAGCAGACCCAATTGCTATTATTGTGGCAATTTTTCCAAAAATTATACCTTTAATTACTAAATATATAGCATATGAACATACTGACATTATTATTGTAGCAAGAATTGGTTTAATTACATATTTTGAAAAAGTAAATTTTATATCCATATTCTTTTTTAATACAGAAAATCCTATAGCACATGCAATTAAATTGCATAAAATTGTGCCTATTGCTGCTCCATTTACACCTATACTTGGAATAGGTATTAATACAATATTTAATATTAGCTTAACAATAACCCCAACTCCAAATGCAAATGCTGGAACCATTACTTTTCCTAAGCCTTGAAGTGCTCCATTTATTGTTTGAGCAAGAACTGTAAATATTATTGCTATTGAACTTATTTGTAAAAGCAATGTTCCTGCTGATTGAGCTGGAAATAGTAGTTTTAAAATTTGTTCAGAAAAAACAAACATTCCAGCAGTACATGGAAGACCTATTAATATTGTAACTAAAATTGAAAAACTTACTCTTTTATTAGCAGTACTCATATCTTTTTTAGCTCTTGCATATGAAATTGCTGGAACTAGTGCTGTTGCAAAAGCTATATTAAATGATAATGGAAGTGATGTTAATGTATCAACCTTGCCACTTAATATACCATATTGTATTTTTGCTTGGGCTTCACTCATAAAAGAACTTAGTCCTCTTACAACTGTTGTAGAATCTATATTTTTATTTATGGCAGATAATATCGCACTTAATGAAATTGGAACAGATACATATAAAATCTTTTTCACAATACTAAGTATACTTTCTTTTTTTGTTATTACATTAGATGCATTAATATTTAATGTTCTATTATTTTTATAAAAGAAAAACAAATATGCAAAGCTCCCTATTGTTGCAACTGTTGTTGCAAGGTTTGCTCCAGCAGCCATTATTTTTGTATTTACACCTGTTATAATAACTACTAATTCTACTAATATTATTGTGAAAACAGTTTTAAAAATTTGTTCTAATGTTTGTGAATTTGCTGTTACTTTCAAAGTTCCATTTCCATTAAAGTATCCCCTAATAACACAAATTAATGCAACAAAAAATATTGATGGAGAAAGTGCAACAAGAGTCATTTCTGCTTCTGGTATTTTTAAAATTACACTTGATATATAATGTGCTCCTAAAAATAATATCATTGTTCCAAGAAATCCAAGAAATCCAAAAACCATAAATGAAACTTTAAAAATTCTATTCGCTCCTTTGTTGTCTCCTACTGCAATTCTTTCTGATACAAGTTTTGATATTGCATTTGGAACACCAACTGAAGAAAGTGTTAATAGTAAAGAATAGATATAAAATCCTGAACTATAAATTGCATTTCCCTCATCACCAAATCCTTCTCTATTGGTTAAATACATTTTATATACTAAACCCAATAATTTTATTAGGACTTGTGAAAACATCATCGCAAAAACACCTTGCATAAAGCTCTCTTTTTTATATGTTTTTTTTGCTTTTTCCATATTAAATTCCTTTCAATATTTAATTTTAATTATTATATTAATAATCAATAAAACTTTCAAGCTATTTTTTTAATTATATTATAATTTTAAATCTATTATCCTCTTTTTTGAAATTAAAAGCAGTTTTAGTAACTATTTTTTCTTTACTAGATGATACTTTTAGTTGATAAGTACTTGAACAAGCACTTATCATAATAATATAAAAAACGTGTTTTCCTCTATTATCAAAGTGTCATTTTTCCTATTCTATATATAGTATGTTACGTTTTTTTATTTAAACAAATTTTACTAAAACGTCTTGGAGAACGGTGATTCTTTATATTATTATTACTGCTTGTTATTTTTTATTATTATCTAATAGCATTTTTTCGCTTTTTTCTTCAAATACTCTTGTTTTTTTCACGATTTTGTAGGATAATATATATTGTAGGATTATATAGAAAGCGGTGAAAAACGTGTTAAAGAAAATAGATAAATTTTTAAAATGGTTAGGAACTGATAGAAACACCTTTGTTACCTACTTACTAACTCTTGCTACAATTTATGTTATGGTAGATAGAATAGTAGAACTTCTTATATTGTTCTTTACAGGAATAGGAGTTTCTTATTGGGGACCTATTGCATATACTATTGCACTTGCTTGTCCTGTTTTTGCATTTTTATTTTCAGGAACATCTAGTTTTGCAAAATCATATAAATTAAAAGTAACATTTTTATATTTATATTGTATTGCATTATATGTTGTAGGTATTTCTATGGCTGTACAATGGATTAATGGAGCTTTATGGTTATTATTTATTTCTGTACCAAACTATTCTACTATTGTTACAGAATTTTCTAGCTTAATTAGACCAGCCTTTCAAGCACTTGCAATATATTTACCACTTGTAACATTTTATCCTTTATTTAAATGGTTATTTACATCTGTAAATGAATCAAAGGATATGAGAGATGGTATTAACGATTATGCTGGAATTGATTTATCAGATAAGAAAATTGGCATGGGACCATATACTTGTGAAAATATTCTTTGTAGAGATAAAATAAAAGGGCATATTGCAAAAATTCCAGAAGCTAGAAGATTTTCTCCTACTTTGATTGTTGGTATTTCTGGTACTGGTAAAACATCTATGGTTTTTGAACCAATGATTGCAAGAGATATTGAGAAAAAGTATTTCTTTAAAGAAGTTTCAAAAGAAATGGGATTTACAGCATTAAAAACAGGAATTGCATTTTTAAATAAACCTTATAGTAATGATTACTTAAATGAAAAATTTGATTTAACTATGTTATCACCTACTATAGGAAAAGAAAGTTTATATAAAGCTTATATGAATAAAATGGTTTATAGTGATAAATCTTCAAAAGGAATTATATATAAAACATTAGGTTTAACTCATGTTTCACCAGATATAGAGTCTATAAATCATATGGTAGAAGTTGCTAAAAACTTTAATATCCCATATAATTTAGTTGACCCAAATGATGTTACTTCACCTGGTTTAAACCCTTTTGTATATAATGACCCTTCACTTACAGCGATTGCTATTTCAACTGTATTAAAAGGAATGTATTCTAAAAATCAAGTTGGAGAAAGTGAAGCATTTATGATAAATTCAGCATCACAAGCTGTTGAAAACTTATCTATATTATTAAAAGTAATGTATCCAAGACTTCATAATGGAGATTTACCAACTCTTGAAGATATGCTAAAAATGCTTAATGATTTTGAATTAATTGAAGATATGTGTAAAAAGATGGAACAAATTCCAGAACTTTCAGAAGAATATTCTTTACAACTTGGATATTTTAAAAAGCACTTTTATAAAGAAAGTAGCATAAAAGCAGATACTGAACGTTATGTATATTCTGCAATTAATCAACTTGATAGTTTATTACGTATTGGTAGTGTAAGAAATATTTTATGTAATAGAGTAAATAATTTAAATTTTGATGAAATATTAGAAAATGGTGAAATAACATTTGTATGTACAAGAAGAGGAGATTTAGGCGCAACAGCACATCTTGCATTCCGGATTATTCTTTATGTTGTTAATGCAATTTTCAGTACTTAGAAGACCTGGAAATGAAGCTTCAAGAATTCCTCATTTCTTGTATGTAGATGATTTTGCAGACTATATATGCCCAGCAACTGAAGCCTTATATACAATATATAGAAAATACCATGTAGGTACTATTATATCTTCACAAAACTTAACATCACTTGGAGCAAGAGCTACTAAATATCGTGACTTAATAATGTCTAATTCTACTACTAAATTAGTTTTTGGTGGTGTTACTCGTGAAGAAAGTGAAATATGGCAAAAAGAATTTGGTGACCATAGAGAGTGGAAATTTACATCAACTTATAATGCTGATAAAGTTGAATATGATTCTAAACTAGGTTCTCCAAAATGGGAATGGAAAGAAAATATTGCATCTGGAAAATTACAAGCATTAAAGTTTAAAGATTGTGCTTATATTATAAAAGATTTAAAAGGTAGAAATAATTATGGTGATGGTAAAGTAGATTTCTTAGAAGCAAAATATAAAGAACCACATTCTACTAAAAAGTATGATTTTTCTAAATTTACAAATGGTATAGCTGAAGAAAATTCTCATGAAAAGAAAATATCATCTGATTTAACTAAACAAGATTATTTAACAGATATTCATGGTGATATTGACCCAATAAAACTAGATAATACAGATTCAAAATTTTTATTTGATAATCAAGATGCAATTATATTTGATTTAAAAAAAGGTAATTAAATAAAGGAACGAGCAATCGTTCCTTTATTTTGATACTTTGGAAATTCTATTATATCTAATAAATTATTATGGTTATTTCATGGAATATTACAAAAATGTAATATTTAAAATTTTAGAAATTAGTATTAAACTAAATTTATAGAAAAAGTCTTACGAAGCCTTTCAAAAAAGCCCCTTTAACAAGGGGGCTGGCACGCTGAAAGCGTGACTGGGGG
>CATKFT010000135.1 GCA_949747745.1 uncultured Clostridia bacterium | reverse complement strand
TTTAGGTTATAGTTATACTTTTACCTTTAGAGAATGTAAAAAAGGAATAGCTATCTCTCGATAACTATCCCTTAATCCTCCACTCTTGACACGGAGCCACTATTCCTTTTAAGTCTTCATTAAGTATTTTATATTTTTGATATGTCCATGTTGCAGCTAATATTTGATATTTAGAAAGTTGTGTCCCTTGAGAATTAATTCTATCAAAAATAGTTGGTAAGTTACCTGGATCTCCATAATATATAATTGCAGGTATTTCTGTATTGGAAAATTCTTCACACTCTTCTTTAAATTTCTTAAACATTTTTCCAATAATAGTTATAATTTCCCACATATTGTCTTTTCCAGTAGGATAAGATTCTATTAATATTTTAGCACACTCAGGATAATCCATATTTTTGACATCTTCCATTGTCCTATGATTGTTTATAACCCAATCCTTAATTATACTCTTTATACTTGCCTTGATTTTTTCTTTATTTCCGCTTATAGATAAAAGTTTATAAATCTTATCAATAGTATTTTCATCAATATCTTCATCTTTATAAAATTTAGCTGGATTTTTTAAATATTTTGTTATTGTTGTAGAGCGTTGTAAACCATCAATAAGTTGAAAGTTTCCATTTCCTTTTTTATATAACAACAATGTTCCAAAAGGAAATCCTTTCTTAATAGAATCGACTAATTTCTCTTCTTGTTTCTTTTTCCATACTTGACCTCTTTGATATGGAGGAACACGTATTTCTTTTTTATCAATTAATTCAGCTAAATCACTTGCTTTATATGTTTCTGCACTCCATTTCGACATAAAAATCACCTCTCTAAAATTAGATCATATTTTCTAATTAAAGTAAAGGTGATTTAAGTTAAGATAATAATTAATCTAACTTATATTCGTTGCTTATTAAATATTTCTAGAAATATTAATAAATAATTTTCTTTAATATACGTATAACTTTTCCTTTTGCTAAAGGTGTTAAATCTATAAATGATGAATATTTCGAATAATCATCAAATAATTTTTCTACATAACTGAACACATCTAAATTTTTTGATGAAATCAAATGATATACTTTATCTAAAATCTGATTCTTAAATTTGTCATTTTCTAAATACTGATTATACTTATCATCAGAAAGCTTCAATATAATATATTCTATAAATTCAGAATTGTAAAATCCCATTTCATTCTCCATACAGATTAATTCATTATTTGAAAAATGTTGATTTAATATCATATAAAATTTACATGTATATTGAAAATGATATAGTAACGAATTATCTTTTAAAAAAAGTTTTTTAAATAATTTACCATAATAAAATAAAATTTCTAAGACATATTTATTTCCCAACAATTTTGAATGTTTATCATCAATAAAGTAATTAATAGTATTGATCACTTTATTTTTAGAGTTATTTAATGAAATAATACATTCAAAGTCATCATAATGTAAAGTATTTGTATAGTCTAACACATATTTCAATAGCAATGATTCCTCAAAACGTAAACCTTCAAAATTATATATCTCCATGATATTTCTAGATGATATTTTTTTTACAATCCAATTAATTAATTTATCTAAATCACTTTCTTTAAAACGATGCCCTATATTAGACGATAATATAGATTCCTTTATTTCATCTTCTATACTATTAATATTTAAGTTATAATGCTTCCCTGTTGAAGACATACATTTTCTAAGAAACTCAATATCCAATTTTATATCACAATTTTTATCATAACGATGCCCCTCTAAAAAAAGATATAAAATGAACTTTGTTTTAACATTATAATCACTCTTGTTTAATATTAATTTATATAGTGGATAATAATTTTTCTTAAACCCCCAAGAATAGCAGTATTCTAAAATATGCATATCAATAATTCCACAATCATATTTATTTAATTTATCATTCAGAGTAAATATTTTAATAGTATCTTGATCAGAATATCCCCTACATTCACATAATTGTAATATTTGACCTATTATATCTTTTACTCTATTTACATTCTCTATAACATCTAAAAAAGAATCTTTGTGATTTGATGAAGACAAGCAAAGAGGGCTCTTTAATAACATAATAAATATCGTCTTAATTTGATCAATATTAGAAGTTAACTCAAGAAGTTTACTCATTGTATTATTATAGTTTTGTTTATATAAATTAGAAAAAAATCTACTTTTATTTATATCATTATATAGATTTTTTCTTAAAAAATCTTCTCTTTCATTATTTTTTTTAAATACTATTGAACAAATTTTGTACAATATATGATCTATTATACTATACATTTTAATTAGTTCATCTATAAAATTTGAATCAATTTTTTTGATATAATTCGATCTTATAATAAAGTCATGAAAACAATTAATTAAATCCAAAAATAATGTATCCATTTCAAGAAAATCTATTTCATTAGATTTTTTATGTATTAAATTGTCATATTCTCTTATTGTAAAACGAAAGAATAGTTCGATCTTATTATCATAATTTTGTAACGAATAATAATAAATTATATTTTCCAAAAATTGATCATCATTAATAAAATCAAAACTATTGCTAACAAAAGATAAATACTTGCTTTTTTCACTAGATGACAATCCATTTATTTTGAATATTGCAGTATTAAAAAAATATTTTAAATCACCTATATATAAACTTTCAATTAAATTATTTTTTAATTCCTTTTCCTTTTCATTTGTAATAATCCACTCTATATTTCTAGTCCTATTATTATTTATTGTAAACATGATTTTTATGAAAGAAATACCCTTAAATAAAGTTAAACATATTAATAATATCATAAAAACTATAGCTACAAACCATAATGATTCCATGAAATCACCTAGTTTTATAATAATCTCCTCATATTTAGAAAATACAATTAAGTCTTCTATTGGTGATAAATTTAATGCATTATAAAAGACAGCACTAAAAACAATATATAAGAATAACAGTTTATATGTCTTAGTAAACAAAAATTTTATAACCCTTGAATCAAGAAAAACATATTTTATAATATCTTCACCTAAATATATTTTCTTACTAGCACTACTTGAATTCAATCCAAATTGTAATAAACCATATGTAATACTTGAAAATGTCAAAATTTTAAAAGAATAATCCTTTGGATCTGTAAAATTTATAAAATGATATTTCATTTGTATTAATATTAATACTATACTAAAAAAAGCTATAACCCCTGGTACTATAATGCCACATTTTTCTATACTTTCTTTTTCAATCTTAATAATCTGTTTTTTTCTTAAATAAAAATATTTAAAATATATATAAACTCCAACACACAAAAAAATAGATATACAAATTGATAGAAAAACTCCCATAAAAGTTAAAAATATGTTAATGAATTGCCCAATAATAACTAATCACTCCTTAAATAACAATACAAAGTAATTATAACATTATTTAGCAAAATATACCATTTTACATAATCTATAATCTGCAATTCGTAAAGTGTGCTTATAGAAAATTTTATGTATGTGATTTTAAGTAGTTAAAAAATAATAAATTAAACGCCAAAAAGACCTACATCAAAGTAGGTCTTCCTAAATTAAAATTCAAAGTGCACCATAAGGTGTGCTTTTTTAGTGTATAATAAAGGAGCTCACCCTACGAAAAGGAGCTCCCATATGAATTATAAACATTTAGATGAAAAAAAGAAAGCACAAAT
>CATKFT010000134.1 GCA_949747745.1 uncultured Clostridia bacterium | reverse complement strand
TTGAAGAAGAATTAGCTGACTGTTTTATATACTTACTTAGTATAGCAAATATGAATAATATAGATATTTTTAAAGCATTTAAACAAAAAGAAATGAAAAATTGCGATAGAATATGGAAATAATGATATATGTTAAAATTAAGGTTACTATAGAACTTATATAAAAATTATTGCTAATTAGTAGATTATATGATAAAATCTTTATGTTAAGTATAAACTTGTGTACTAAATAACAACTAATAATTTAGGAGGACAAAATGAAAAGAGTACAAAAAACCACAGCAATGTTACTTACTATTACTACGTTATTTCAGTTAACTGGTTGTGCAAATAATCGGATAACTGAAAATAAGGTAGAAAGCATACAACATTCGGAAGAAATTGTTGTTATGCAAGAAACACCTGAACCAACGGTAGAGCCAACCGTAGAGCCAGAACTTGAGCAAGTGGTAGAACCAGAAGACTGTTTTGCAACAATTGTTTCTTTTGGAGATACGCTTTGTCATAAACCAGTCGATGATGCTGCTTATAACAAAGAAACGGAGACGTATGATTTTTCTCCAATGTTTAAGTATGTGGAGAGCTATTTTGAAGATGCAACTATATGTATCGGAAATTGCGAAACTCCAATGGCTGGGGCTGAAAAAGGATATAGTGGTTATCCATGCTTTAATGCACCAGAGCATTTAGCAATTGATTTAAAAGAACTTGGTGTAGATATAATGTCGACTGCTAATAACCATACATTAGATAAAGGGTTTGATGGATTGGTTTCGACATTATGCTTTCTTGAAGAAGCTGGTATTGAACATGTTGGAAGTGCACGGAGCAAGGAAGAACAAGAAACTATTTTATTTAAAGATTTAAATGGAATAAAAACTGCATTTTTAGCCTACACATATGGAACAAATGGAATACCAACTCCAGAAGGGAAGGAATTTTGTGTAAATTTGATTAATGAAGATTTTATGTTAAAACAAATTAATCAGGCTAAAGTTGAAGGGGCTGAACTTATTGTTGTTTCTATGCATTGGGGAGTAGAATATCAAACTACAGAAAATGCTGAACAAGATAGATTAGCAGAACTTTTAATACAAAATGATGTAAAAATAGTTTTGGGATGCCATCCACATGTTTTACAGCCTATGAAAATGTTGAAAGTAGAAAATGATTTTGGTGAGGAAAAAGAAGGGCTAGTTATATTTTCCCAAGGAAATTTCTTTTCAAATCAAAGTGATATAAATACACAAAATACAGCTATTTTCAATATTGAAATAAAGAAAGATGGAAAAACAGGTGAAGTAGTAATTGAAGAATCTACATATGCTCCTATATATGTAAATAGAAAGGAACCAGGAGCAAAAGATAGGTACGAATTATTAGATTTGAATGAGATTATAAGGAGCTATGAAGCAGGCGAAGAAATATGGTCAGAAAAGATGTATAATTTAGCAATAGAGCAAAAAGAGCGTTGTGTATCTATAATTGGACCAGAAATTAAAAATTGAATTCAAATTAGAAATGGGAGGTTGTTTGATTAACACCTCCCATTTTTAGGATGTTATTTAGAAATATTTTAAAATAAAATTTTGAAATATGGCATCTAATTCTAAAGCTTTTTTATGAGATACCATTTTGTTAAATTTAGATTTAGCTTTAGGTTGGTTTTCCTTACTGGCAAAGTGATGAACTGTAGTTGAATCATCAAATGAATAAGTTTTCTCAAGTTCTTCAGTATAACCCCAATAATGTTTGTCAATAGAATTTGGAAAAAGAATACCATATTCACGCATAAAAACACTCCTTTCATATTTACTATTATTATTAGTAAATTAATACATGCTATATAAATAATATTATAATAAACAATGGCGATTGTCAATACAGGTATTTTTTTATGATATAATCATAAAAGTTTACATATTTTTATTGAATTTATTTATAATTTGATGTAGAATTCATTTATGAAAATATAAATCTAAGTTTAGGAGGATAATAATGGGACTTGTATTAAAAAATGTTTCTAAAACATTTGTAGGAAAAAAAGCAGTAGATAATATTTCATTAGTTCTAAATAAACCAGGAGTTTATGGGCTACTTGGAACAAATGGAGCTGGAAAAACGACTACTATTAGAATGTTACTAGGAATTATAACAAAAGATGAAGGTGAAATTACTTGGAATGGAAAAAATGTTGATAGAAAGAGTGTAAATTTTGGATATTTACCTGAAGAAAGAGGGGTGTACCCTAAAACAAAAATATTTGACCAATTAATGTATTTTGCTGAATTAAAGGGTATGGAGAAATCTATTGCACAAGAAGAGATTAATAAGTGGGCAAAAGAGTTAAAAGTAGAAGAATATTTAAATATGCCAGCTGAAAAACTTTCAAAAGGAAATCAACAAAAGATACAATTTATGACAGCAGTTATACATAACCCAGAACTAGTAGTGTTAGATGAACCTTTTAGTGGATTAGACCCAGTAAATACTGAAATATTAAAAAACATAATAATTAATTTAGTTAAAAATGGTAAATATGTAATAATGTCAGCTCATCAAATGGCTACTATTGAAGAATTTTGTAGCGATATATTAATTTTAAACAGGGGAAAAACTGTGTTGCAAGGAAATTTGAAAGAAATTAAAGAAGAATATCCTGCAAATAGAGTTAAAATAGATACAAACCAAACAATAGAAAAATATATAAATGAAATTGGACTTGAAATAGAAAATGAAAAAAATAATGAATATACTATAAAAATTACCAATGAAGAAATAGCTCATAAACTTTTAAATAAAATAGTATTAGAGGGAATAATTGTAAATAAATTTGAGATTATGAAACCAACTTTAAACGATATTTTTATTGAAAAAGTTGGTGCTACTAGCGTATAGGAGCATATTTAATAAAAGTTATATAGTGGTTTATAGGTAAAACCAATGCAAAAACCTAAAATTAGTATACAAGGAATGAATTTAGAATGAAAGATATATTAACTGTAATGAAGTTTACTATAAATGATATGGTAAAAAGAAAGTCTTTTGTAATATCAACGTTAATAATTTTAGTATTAATAGTAATAGGTTTTAATGTTCCTAATATGTTAAAATCTATAAAAGGTGATGATACTAAAGAAAAGCTTTTAATAGTTGATACACAAAATGTTTTTGAGGGTAGATTAGAAGAACTAAAAAATACAGATTGGCAATATGATATTCAACTAGGAAATTATACATATGAGGAAATTAAAGAAAAAATAGAAAGTGAAGAGATAGATAAGGGATTAATTATAAATGCAGAAAACAATAATATTAAAATTAGATATATAGTAGAAAGTGCTACTATGATAAATAGTGTACCAGAGGATATTATAAATGCTGTTAGTAAACTATATTCGAATATTCAAATTGGAAAACTTGGATTAACAAGTGAGCAACTTCAAACTATATCACCTAATTTTGAATTTAACATAGAACAAACAAGCGAAGAAGAGGCAAAAGGAAATATATTTGCTATGATGTTAATGTCAATTGTGCTATTTTATGCTATATATTTTTGCGCATATCAAGTTTCTAGTTCTATAACAACTGAAAAAACATCTAAAATAATGGAAACATTGGTAACATCAACAAGTCCAAGAACTATAGTATTAGGAAAAACTATTGGTATAGGAGTAGTTGGGTTACTACAATTAGTAGCAATTGTAGCAACTGCATTAATAAGTGCAAAAACATTTTTAGATGGGGAATTACTAAATGCAGTTTTAGATATGTCTAATATTACTCCTTATTTAGGCATTATAACTATAATATATTTTATACTAGGATACTTTACTTTTGCACTACTATATGCATTAACAGGTTCAACAGTAAGTAAACCAGAAGATATACAATCAGCAAATTCTCCAATTGCAATTTTAGCAGTAATAGGGTTTTACTTATCATATTTTACAATGATGAATCCAGCAAGTGAGCTTAATATTTTTGCATCACTATTTCCAATTTCATCACCATTTTGTATGCCTTTTAGAGTGATGATGGGAATTGCAAGTGTGGGAGATGTTATAATTTCAATAGTTATATTACTTGTTACAATATTAATAATTGCAAAAATTGCAATAAAAATATATTCAAGTGCTATACTAAATTATGGAACTAAAATGAGCTTTAAAGATATAATAAATATGTATAGAGATAAGAACTAAATATTAAATAATAGGTACTTTTCAGACTATATATAATTTATTACTTTTCTTAATGTGTTGAAACTTTAATTTTTTATTAAAATGTCTTAAAATTAATTTTTATAGTATGAACAGTCACAAATACATAGAAGCTTCTGTTAAATTCAGAGGCTTTTTTTATTGGTTATGAAAACATTATTTGTAAACAAATGAATAGTTAAATCACTATATTTCCTTGAATTATGAATACAGGTATGAAAAAATAAAAAAATAAGAAAGTAGAAAAATATGTAAAAAGTACTTGACAAAATCGGATTACAGATGTAACCTATAGAAAGATTACACATGTAATCTGATAAATATAGTTATAGGGGGAGCAATATATGTGTGGAATAGTTGGATTTTGTAGTGATGAAGAAAATAAGGGAATAGTTATAAAGAAAATGACAGATAGGATAGTTCACCGTGGACCAGATGGGGAAGGGTATTATGTAGATGAATTTATAGCATTAGGGCATAGAAGATTATCTATTATAGATTTAAAAAATGGAACACAGCCTATGTTTAGTAAAGATAAAAATTTAGTTTTAGTATTTAATGGTGAAATTTATAATTATATTGAATTAAGGGAAGAACTAGAAAAGAAAAATTTTGAATTTGAGACAAATAGCGATACAGAAGTTTTATTACATGGATATGAATTATGGGGAAAGAATTTGCCTAAAAAACTAAGGGGAATGTTTGCTTTTGCTATTTGGGACAAAAAGAATAGGTTATTATTTTGTTCAAGAGATAATTTTGGTATAAAACCATTATATTATTATCAAAATGGAAATACTTTTATGTTTGCGTCTGAAATAAAAGCATTTCTGGAGAATCCAAAATTTAATAAAGTTTTAAATAAGGAATTAATTGGTCCATATTTGTCTTTTAGTTTTATACCTACTAATGAAACTTTTTTTAAAGGGGTATATGCATTAGAACCAGGAACAAACCTATATTTCGAAGAAAATAAAATTAAATTAGAAACGTATTATAATTTGGAATTTAGAGAAAGACATTTAGATTATAAAAATACAGTAGAACAAATAAGTAAAACAATGAGAGATTCAGTAAAACATCATATGATAAGTGATGTTGAGGTTGGAGCATTTTTATCTAGTGGAATTGATTCATCATACATTGTAAGTGTAGCAAAACCAAATAATACATATACAATAGGGTACGATTTACCTAAATATAGTGAAATAGATTATGCTAAAAATTTAACAGATAAGCTAAATATTAACAATATAAGCAAAAAGGTTACAAAAGAAGAATATATGAACATATTACCTAATGTTTTGTATCATATGGACGAGCCATTACCAGATGCTTCTATTACATCATTATATTATTTATCAAAACTTGCAAGCAAGACAACAAAGGTTGTTATGTCTGGGGAAGGAGCAGATGAGTTTTTCGGTGGATATAATACATATAAAGAAGAAGTTGATTTTAAGATATATAACAAAATACCATTTTTTATTAGACATATATTATCAATGATATTTGAAAAATTTCCAGAAGCAAAGGGAAGAAATTTTATTGTTAGAAGAGGTAAAATGATTGAAAATGATTATGTTGGTGTGAATAAAATATTTAGCCAAAAGGAAAGAAAAAAGATATTAAGTTTTAAGGATTCAATAAAAAATAAGGATATTACAAAAGCTATTTTTGATGAGTACAAAGAACAAAATAATATTGTTAAAATGCAAGTAATAGATATAAAGAATTGGCTTATAAAAGATATTCTTTTAAAAGTAGATAAAATGACAATGGCAAATTCATTAGAAGCAAGAACTCCTTTTGTAGATAAAGAAGTATTTAAAATAGCAAGTGGATTATTATTAGAGTATAAAGTATCGAAAGATAATACAAAATTAGCATTAAGAGATGCTGCTAAAAATGATATACCTAATGAAGCATATAAAAAGAAAAAACTTGGCTTTCCAGTGCCTCTTAGGGAGTGGATGAGAGAAGATGATGTTTATAATGAAATTAAGCAAACAATAAATAAGGAGTTTGTAAAAGAATTTTTTAATCAAAAATATGTGCTTAAGCTATTAGAAGAACATAAAAATAATAGGAAAGATAATTATAAAAAGGTATGGGCTGTTTATTGTTTTATTAAATGGTATGAGATATTTTTTTTTAGATAAAAATATTTTTAGAACTCTTGACAAAATAGGGAAAATAGAATAATCTATAACTGGTTACAGGTGTAATCTAAAATAAATAATTTTATATAAACCTAGAAAGGAATGAGTTTTATAATGCAAGATAAATATGATATAACAGATGCAGAATTGGAAATTATGCAAGTATTATGGAAGAATAAAGAGTGTGATTTGAATAAAATTATAGAAGAACTGAATAGTAAAGAAGATAAAAATAGAAATACAATTAAAACATTATTAAGAAGACTGATTTTAAAGGGGTCTGTTAAATCAAAAAAAATAGGGGTAAAAGATACAGTATATATTCCAATGGTTAATAAAAATAAGTTTTTAGAAAATCAAAATGAGAATTTTTTAAAAAAATTGTATAATGGGAAAACAAATAATTTGTTATTAAATTTTGTAGAAAATCAAAAGGTATCAAAACAAGAACTTCAGAAATTAATTGATATATTAGAAAGTGAGGATTAGCTATGCTAGAAGGATTAATAAATATTGCGAGTTTGCTAGCACCAATTTTTTACAAAGTATTATATATGTCAATTGTAGGAAGTATATTAGGAATATTAATTTTAATTTTTACAAAAATTTTAGATAATAAGATTTCTGCAAAGTGGAAATGTTGTACTTTATTAATTCCAGTTATTTTTCTTATGATACCAATTAGTAGGATTCAGATTAATATAAATAGTGATTTTGCATTAACATCAATAATTGATAATGTGGAGCAAACTTTAAATGGTTACATGTTAGATGATAATATTCAAAATATATCCAATATAGAAAAAGACCAAGATTATAAAGAATTAAAATCAGAAGTATCAAGAAAGACAGAAAATGTGTTTAATAATGAAAGTACATATACTACTTTAGAAACAACTAAACTTAGCGAAAGTAATAGTACGAAATATAGTTTTTTATCTATGATAATTAATGTTATACCAATAATATGGATTGCGGGTTTAGTTATAAGTGGGATTGTATTTATTATAGGGAATATTAATATAAATTATAGAATTAGTAAGTCAGAAAAAATAGAAGATAGTATGATTATGCTAGTATTAACAAGATGTAAAAGAAAATTAAGAATTAATAAAAAAATAGAAATAAGAGTACAAAATATTAATGCATCACCATGTATTTATGGGTTAATAAAGCCTAAGATATTAGTCTCAAAAGAATTTATAAGAAAAGATGTGGGAGTTATAGAAAATGTATTTATGCATGAATTATCACATTATAAAAGAAAAGATATAGTAACTAACTATATTTTACTAATTATGACAAGCATACATTGGTTTAATCCATTTATATATAAATTTTTTAGGAAAATGAGACAAGAAATGGAACTTGCAACAGATGAAATAGCATTAGATAAAATGGATACAGAGGAAAAAAAGCAGTATGGTTTAACATTAATAAGCTTACTACAAACTTATGAAGCGGGAAGATTAGGCACAAAGATGTTATGTGTTACAGATGATAATAAAAATATGGAAAGAAGAATAAGAAAAATAAAAGCATCAACCACATTAAGAAAGTATAAAATTTCTAGTGTAATTCTAATTACATTAATTATAATTTGTACTATAATTCCGTTTGTAGTAAAAGCTACACAAATAAGTTTATTAGATGAAGAAAAGATATATATAGAAGTAGAAGAATATCTTATGGAGTTAGAAAGACAAAAGCATTATAAAGAAATGCAAGAAAATTATATAGATAGTGAAAATGATGATTTTAAAGTTTTTGCAAGTACTGCAAAATTGGGAATTTCTAAAGAAAATGAAGAAGTTTTTGTATATGCGTGGATATTAGTTAAATCATATTATGTACAAGATTATGAGTTACATGAAAGTGGAAGTTCAATGCCATATAAATTTAGAATAAAGAATAATGAAGTTATAGATTATCAAGTACCAAGAGATGGAGAGGATTATACTAATTCTATTAAAGAGATATTTCCAAAAGAAATTATAGAGAAAATGGAGGAAAAAAAGTCAGAAGTTACTGAGGAAAAGATTAATATTAAAGCAAAAGAATATTATAAATATTTAGACAATAATAAAGAGGTAAATGGAGCAAATTTACAAACAAATGGAGAAAATATATACAAAACCAAGGAAAATAGATTAATAGGAAATTGGAAACCATATATGGCTAAGCAAAATGGAAAAGAAATAAGTTTAAGAGATGTATATGGTTCAGGAATAGCATATGGCGGAGAATTATCAATAGAAAGTGATGGAACATTTTCAGAGCTTATAGGTGTGTATCAAGAAGAGGAAATAGATAATTTTATAGGAAAATATAGAATATTGGGAAATGGAGAAAAAGCTATATTAACAACTAATAATAATGAAATGAAGATAGTTGAAATTTTAGATGAAAGTAGTAGTGTTCTTTTAATGAGTTTAGAAAATGGAACTGATGTGTATTTTTTAAAACAGACAAACTAATAATTATGTTCTAAATTACAGAAAAGATTAATATAATTATATAACTGTAATTTATAACAAAGGAGAAAGAACATGATAAATGTTACTATAATTAATTTGAAGAGCATTAGCAAATATTTACTATGTACAGCAGTTTTAGTTTGTGTAGTTTATATTGCAAATTTTACTAGAAAGAAAATTACTTTTAATAGTGAGCTAATGAATATAAATTTAATAGGTTGCTTAAATGATACTTTACCTAAAATAAGTGAAGATAATAATATACATAGGTTACGAGATGTAGTTAGTACTTCAAGAGGAGCTACATTAAAAAGGATGCTTAGTGTAGAGTTACCTATGATGGATAATATAATTGTAGATGGAGAAGAAATAGATGAGATAAAACCTGCTGAAAATGAAGATGAAGAAGATGACAATATTGAAATAGCTAAAACAGATGTAGAAACATCTGAAATAGAAGAAAATAATATTACACCTAAATATAATCAAAGCTTTGGTAGTGTAAAAGTAAAAAATGAATCTGATAAAGAAATTACAGAAGAAATATTAACTCCAAATATGTCACTTGAAAACAATAAGGATATTATTATTTTTCATACACATACATGTGAAAGCTACACTCCAAGTGAAAATTTTAATTATGAAATGACAGGAAGTTATAGAACTACAGATTTAAATTATTCAGTTTCAAGAGTTGGAGATGAACTTAGTAAATATTTAACAAGTTATGGCTATAATGTAAAACATGATAAGACATATCATGACTATCCAGCATATAGTGGTTCATATGGAAGGTCACTTACAACGGTACAAAATATTTTAAATAAAGATTCAAATGCACAAATAGTAATTGATTTACACAGAGATGCTGTAGGTAGCAATGCGAATTATGCACCAAGTGTGAAAATAGGAGATGAAGTGGCAGCGCAAATGATGTTTGTTATAGGAACTGATGGTGGAGGATTAGAGCATCTTAATTGGCAACAGAATTTAAAGTTTGCTGTAAAGATGCAAGAAAAGGCAAATGAGTTATATCCAGGATTATTTAGACCAATTATAGTACGTAATTCAAGATATAATCAGCATTTAACAAAAGCTTCTGTCATAATAGAAGTTGGAGCAACTGGAAATACAATGGAAGAATGCTTAGTTAGTATGAAATATTTATCTAAAATAATTAGTGAAATTGTAAAGTAAATGATAATCCTCCAGTATAACTGGGGGATTAACTGAAGTTATATAAGGCGTTATTGGTAATAAATACCGAATAACGCTCTTTTTTAGATAATAGAAAAATAATAGATTTAAGTTAGGTGGTAAGAGTAAATATTACTTATTCAAGTGGCAAAGCTACATTTTAGATAAATGAATTTTGTAACATTTGCAAAATTATTGTCATAATATGTAGTATATCAAAAAAAGGAGGAATATAAATGCGTAGAAGATGTAATTGTCATAAATGTTGTTTAAGTAATTATTCTAAATATACAGATGATCTTATGGAAAAAGCATGCAAACATGCAGGACATGAATGTCCATGTCAAGATGATGACGAATGCGAATGTGGATGCGGTTTTGATGAAGAAGAATCTGTATTTCCAACTAACCCAATGTTTGGGCAAAGTTATGTGCCATGGCAAACAATGGATAAAACTTTTAAACCTTGTGTAGGATTAAAAATGGGAACAATTTTTCCAGAATTAGTAAGTCCATATGTACCATGTCAAAGTATGGAGGAAATAGAATATATTAAGCAAACAAATCAAATAGGAGAGGGGTGTAACAAATGTTAGAAGAGGAAAATAGAAATTGTAATTGTGAGTGCAAACCTTGTGGATGTCAATGTGAAAATAATGATGAAATGGGTTGTAAATGCAAAAATGAATTAAGAGAAGAAATGATGATGCAATTAAGAGCATATAAGTTTTCTATAATAGAACTTGGATTATATTTGGACACTCATCCAGATGATGAAAAAGCATTATGTTTGCATAGAGAATATGCTAAAAAAGCAAAAGAATTAGCAGATAAGTATCAAAAAATGTTTGGACCATTAACTATTTTTTATCCATGTAAAAAATGGAGATGGCTAGAAGAACCATGGCCATGGGAAAGGGGGGATTTTTAATGTGGACTTATACAAAAGCATTAGAATATCCAATTAAGATAAAATGTGCAAATCCAAGACTTGCAAAATTCATCATTTCACAATATGGTGGTCCAGATGGGGAACTTGCTGCGTCACTTAGGTATTTGTCACAAAGATTTGGTATGCCAGATGAAAAGGCAAAAGCTATATTAAATGATATAGGAACAGAAGAATTAGCTCCTTGATGTTGTCAATAGCTAAAGACATTGATTACAATTAGCTATTGACTGTAAAATGTATGTTTTCGAATTTGCTTTTTTATGTAAAATGTGCTATAATCAAGGTAAGTTATTAAACGAGGTAAAATAAGAAAGGAGACCATTATTATGGATAATTTTTCAAATAACTGCAATCACATTTGGGGACCAATTCATTGGGACAAAAAAATTAAGCGTATCCCATATGGATCTAGAGTGGTTACACAAGGTGTCGATCGTTGGGAGATGCCAGAAGGGTATAATGAGGAGGAGGTTCGGTGCCAGGTAACAATATGTACCAAATGTGGAAAAAAGAAGTACTTGGATTAAATCTATTGCAGTGAGGCTGACATTGTGTCAGTCTCCTAGTATATTATAAGTTACTTTACCTAAAAAAGGATATTTTAGGATATATATGTATTTCAAAATTTGTTGAATCAGAATCTTTTTTTATAGCTTTTTCATTTTTTAGATATGTAACTTTTGCAATTATACTTTTTAGTAAAATATTTTTATCTTCTGCAGTTTCTAATTTATAATATAAATCAATAACATTCTCTAATTTAGGTATCATAGTTTCTTTTTCATTTTGCATTTGATTATTTTTATTTAACAGTTCGTTATATTCTTTTAGTTTATTTTCTAAACTCATAATATTGTCTTTTATAGCTTTAGAACGATTTACAAATTCATCTTTACTATAAATACCATTTTCTAAAAAATGATATATTTTATCAAGTTTAGCATTTTCCTTTTCTAAATCTTTTTTAGTAGAAATAATAGATTTTTCAATTATCTTATTATTTTCAGTATTTGAATTATCTTTAATATCATAATCTACTTTATAATTTTCAAGCCATATTTTTAAAGCTTCAATTATTTTGTTTTCTACGATATAAAGTTTAGAACTTATATTATCACATTTAGAATTAGAACATATTAAGGTTGCAGGTTTATTAGCTTTTGTATACGGTCTTCTTTGCATTGGTTTACCACATTTTTCACAAAAGACTAAGCCAACTAATGGATTTTGAATAGTATTGCTATGTTTAACTTTTGGAGTATTTTGTTTTCTTTTTTCTTGAACCAATTCCCAAGTTTTATTATCAATAATAGGCTCATGTAATCCATCATAAATTAAATAATCTTGATTACGAGGTCTACTGATAATAAGATGTCCATTCTTTGTTTTCTTTTTTTGCTTTCTTCTGTTCCATACAATTTTACCAATATAGGTAGGGTTTGAAAGAATATCTTTTACTGAAGAAATCGTCCATTCATTAGAAATTCTAGGTTTTAAATTCATATCATTTAATTGTTTTACAACAGAGCCTATTGTATTGTTTTCAAAAGTATATAGTCTAAAAATTTCTTTCACAATTGGTGCTTCGTCTTGATTAATAGATAAAGTATAACCTTTAGAATCTTTTAGTTTAACTCTATCGTAGCCAAAAGGAGCAATATTGCCAACAAACTTACCTTCAGAAACAGAGATTTCACGACCTCTTTGCAAACGTCTATTGATTGTCTTATATTCTCTCCTAGACATAAATAAACCGAATTCAAAATACTCTTCGTCAAATTCATTATCTGGGTCATAAGTTTTAACAGGTGTAATAATTTTTGTATGAGAATATTTAAAGGCTTTAGAAACTCTACCTTGATCAGCTGTATCACCACGAGCAAGTCTTTCTACTTCAACAACTAGAACACCAGTCCATTTTTCATTTTCAACATCTTTAAGAAGTTTTTGCATTTCTTTTCTTTCACTAATCGTTTCACCACTTACAACTTCTCTATAAATTTTTGAGATATGTAGGTTTCGTTTTTTAGCTAAAGTAGTTAAGATTTTTTCATGCCTTGCTAAAGTTTCGCCTTCGCCATATTTTTCAGATTCTATATCTTCTCTTGATTTTCTTAAATATATTGCATATGT
>CATKFT010000133.1 GCA_949747745.1 uncultured Clostridia bacterium | reverse complement strand
TTCAAACCACTTTCTACCACTTTTCACCACTTTACTTAAATTTTAATATAACTTTTGGGAATTTGCAATACTTTTTTGAAAATTTTTTTAAAAATAAGTAAATATTCGTTACTATTCACAGTTACTTCTTAAAATCCGCTTCATCTTGCTTAAGGCATAGCATTTTTATTTTTCTCTCAAGTTTCAAAACATAAAAAGCGTCCATCCATATGAAGCTACTTTGTACTATAATTGGCTGTGAATTGTAACAAATATTCAAAGCTTTTTAATATATAGTAAAAAAATAATCATTTTCTTATTAGTTTTTTTAAGTATTATTTCGAAAAAATAGCTAAACCAAATGTCTAGCTATTCTTCTAACCCAAAGCTTACACCAAGGGCATTATTTATTTTATTTATTATTTTATTATCATCAATGTGTCCTATTTTCTCTTTCAATCTACTTTTATCTATTGTTCTTATTTGCTCTGTAAGTACTACTGAATTTGATTTTAGTCCACACTCTTCTCCTCCTAGTTCTATATGAGTTGGTAACTTATTTTTTCCTGTTTGTGATGTTATTGCTGCTGCAATTACTGTTGGGCTATACTTATTTCCCATATCATTTTGTATTATAAGCACAGGTCTTATTCCACCTTGTTCAGAACCAATAACTGGGCTTAAATCTGCATAAAACATATCTCCTCTTTTCACTATCATTTTATTCACTCCTGCTATTACAGTTTTTCTTACTTTTTTTGCCAGATATATTTTAAATATAGTTTAGAGAAAAAATATAGTTTATAAAGATTTATATATTTTCTTTTTCAAATTTAAGTTTAAATGCTAGAACTTCTTCTTTATTTGTACTATTTATTTTTATCTCATTATATAATATGTAAACTAGTACTTTTTTGTTAATTTCTTGTATTTCCATTTTTATTGGTTTTAATGTTTTTTTATCTATGTAAAGTTTTTTATATGAATTATACTTACTAGCACTATCTACTGTTTTCGCCTCCATAATTACTACATTTTTATCTTCTTTAATATTTGCATTATTATCTTTTTTATAGTCTTCTATAAAGCTATGTAAACACAAAGAGTTTTCAGAAATATAGCTATAATTTTCATAAATTTTGCCTAGCTTCAATCCGTGTGTTTTCTATTTTCAAATTTTCTCCATCATATGTTGTTACTAATCCTTTAATATTTTCAGGTTCTAATACTTCTTGCCTAAATATATTAGGTGCTACATATTTTTGTGTCATTTTATATTTATTGCTATTTTTATTGCTTATAACCTCTACACTAATATTCGCTTCATATGAGCTAATATTTAAAATATATTCTTTTATATCTTGAACTGATTTAATATTAGTATTACCAAATTCTACAGTTTTATAATTATTTTTTGTAAAAAAACAAAATACACCTATACATAAAAAAATACACATTACTGTAATTGCAATTATCTTTTTTCTCATTTAAAATCTCTCTCCTTGTATAAATATTTAGGTTTTATATTACTTCACTTATGTTAGTTTCATATAAGTAATTTAAGTATTATATAAATAAAAAGAATAGTTTAAATACTATCCTTTTTAATTTATATTCTTTAATTTAATAATAAATGCCTTTATATATTGTCCTTTTTATTCCTTTATTTTTCATGATTAAGTTACCTTTTATTATTTAAATACTTCTTTTAAATATTTTACTAATTCTTCTTTTTCATAAATTTGATTTATCGTTTGCCTAATTTTACTTGCATTTGGTAAATTCTTTGTATATCCTGCCATATGTTTTCTAAGTTCTTGTATTCCTATCTTTTCTCCTTTTTCCATTACTTCTAAATTGATATGTTCTATAATTGTTTCTAGTTTTTCCTTATTATCTATTTCTTTTATCTTTTCATTTGTTTTTAAGTAATGTATTATTCTTCCAAATATCCATGGATTCCCTAATGCAGCTCTTCCTATCATTACTCCATCTACTCCTGTATATTCGAACATTTTTATGCATGATTCTTCATCTTGTATATTTCCATTACCTATTACAGGAATATTTACTGCTTCCTTTACTCTTTTTATTGCTTCTAAATCAACTTCCCCACTAAAAAATTCTTCTCTTGTTCTTCCATGTATTGTAATCATACTTGCTCCTGCTTGTTCTATTATTTTTGCTACTTCTACACAAACATCTCCGAGTTTTATTAAACCCTTTTCTAATTTTTACTGTTACAGGTACACTTGATGCTTTTACTACTTCTTCTACAATTCTTCCTACTAAATCTAAGTTTTGTAATAGCTTACTTCCATCTCCATTTTTTACTACCTTTGGAGCTGGACATCCCATATTTATATCTACAATATCAAAATTTTCACTAACTTTATTAGTTGCAAAAGATAATGCTTCTATATCACTTCCAAATATTTGAACACCGATTGGTGCTTTCTCATCTTTTATATTTAGCAGTCTATTTGTTTTTTCATCACCATAAAAAATTGCTTTTGCACTTGCCATTTCTGTAAAGGCTAATCCTATACCATAATTCTTACATATTATTCTAAATGGCAGGTCTGTTATACCTGCCATTGGTGCTAGCATTACATTATTTTTCAATTCTACATTTCCTATTTTTAATGGTTTTAAGTACATTATCTTCATTTTTTCAATCTATAAAATGTTTTTTAGATTGATTCCCCTTCTTTAAAAGTATTTAATTTTTTATTAGCTTTTTATAGCTACTTTTTATATTTTTCTAATCAACAAATATTGTTTTTTGTCTTCTTCCACTAATATTTAGTAGCATTCCTATACAAATAAAATTAGTTACTAATGAACTGCCTCCATAACTTACAAATGGTAGTGGTACCCCTGTTATTGGTAATAATCCCATTGTCATTCCAATATTTTCTATCATATGAAATAGAAATATTCCAACTATTCCTATTGCTATATATGATCCCAAGTCATCTTTTGCAGTTTTAGCTACATATACCGCTTTCGTAATTAAAATTACATATAATATAATTACTGCTCCTGCTACAATAAACCCCATTTCTTCTCCAACTACTGAAAATATAAAGTCTGTAGTTTTAGGATGTAAAAATCCAAGTTGTGTTTGGTTACCTTTTAATAATCCCATTCCAAACAATCTTCCTGAACCTATTGCAAGTTTAGATTGTATTACATTATAACCTGAGCCTCTTGGGTCTAAGTTAGGATTTAAAAATACATCTATTCTTTCTTTTGCATGTGTAGGTAATATAAAATTATATGCAAGTGGTAATACTATTAAGATTATAAGCATTGTTGCTATTATATATCTTTTATCTATTCCTGCTACAAATAGCATTAATACTGTTGCCATAATATATGCTATTGCTGTTCCATAGTCTGGTTGTATTACTATTAATAAAATTGGTATACTTACAGCACTAAGTACTAGAAGTAGTTTTAATGGTTTATTTATTTCTTTTCTATCTTTCTTTTGAATTATTTCCATTATATATGCTAAAAATATTATAACAAATACTTTTGCAAATTCACTTGGTTGAAATTTAATTCCATCTGTAATATTGAACCAACTTGTAGCACCATTTACAACTGGTGTAAATAGGACTGCTACTAATAATATGATAAATATTCCATAAAAAATTGGTGAAATTTTTGCTATATAGTTATAATCTATAAATATAACTACTATCATTACTGGAATACTTATAAAAAACCATACAATTTGTCTTTTTAATTCATCATAACCATTTTCACCAGTTGCTGAATATAGGGATATACAACCTATTACAAGTAACATTATGCAACAGATTAGTATTCCCCACTCCATATTTTTTATAATTCGGCTTTTCATTATTCACCCTCTACTTTTGTTGTTTTATTCTTTTTCATTATTGTTTCATTTATAATTATTAATAATCACACTTTTTTAACTTAATTATTCACTTTTATTTTCCTCTTTTGATACTTCATTTTCTATTTCATTTTGTCTTTTTTCTAAATCTTCATTTTGCCCATTCTCATTACTTTCTTCTATATTTTCTGTATTTTGAAAGTTTTCTTCAGATCCCTCTTTTTGTGTAATTATTTTTTCATTTACTTCTTCTTGAATTCCCTGTTGCTCTTTTTCTTCTTCATTTTCTGCTTTTTCTGTTCTTATTTCGTTTGTTTCTATGCTTACTATTTTTTGTGCATTTTCTTGATTATTGCAAACTTTTTCATCTGTTTTTTCTATGTTCTCTTCATTTTCAATTTCTTTTAATTGTCCATTACTATTTATTGTTTCAGTTTCTTCTAATCTATCTTGTCTTGCCATTTTACTTTTTACTTCTTCTTTAATACTTACAATTGGAATATTAGCATATAATGCTGGTGCACCACTTACTCCGGTCAACATTCGCTTTATTTGTAAGTCGCACATCAATAGCATTTTCGTCTACATCTATATATTTTTTTATTACTTCAATAATTTCTTGTTTCATTAAATCTAGGAAATCTGCTGACACATTCGCTCTGTCTTGCATAAGGACTAAGTGTAATCTTTCTTTTGCTGTATCTTTTGATTTTACTTGCTCTTTATCTTGTTTTCCTATTTTCTTAAAGAAATTTATTATGCTTTCAAACATTTACACTTTCCTCCACTTCCTATTTTTTTATTCTAAATAATCTTTTTAGTAATGCTAAAAACCCTTTCTCTTTTCTTGGCATTGTTACTTCAATATTTTCTCCTAAAACTCTTCTTGCTATTTCTATATATGCTTTTCCAGAAGGTGCCTTGTGATTTGATACTACTGGTTCTCCTTTATTTGTTCCGTGTAACTACATATTCATCATCTGGAACTACTCCAATTAACTCAATTGATAATAAATCAACTATATCATCAACATCCATCATTTCTCCTCTTTTTACCATCTCTGGTTTTAGACGATTTACTATTAATTCTGGATTTTTTATTTCTGATGCTTCTAATAGACCTATTATTCTATCAGCATCTCTGGTTGCTGATATTTCTGCTGTTGTAACTACTATTGCTCTGTCTGCTCCTGCAATTGCATTTTTAAATCCTTGTTCTATACCGTGCTGGACAATCAATAATAATGTATTCAAACTCTTCTTTTAGTTTAGCTATTAAATCTCTCATTTGCTCTTCATTTATTGCACTTTTATCTCTTGTTTGAGCAGCAGGAAGTAAGAAAAGTTCTTCATAGCGTTTGTCTTTTATTAGAGCTTGTCTTAATTTACACTTTTCTTCTACAACATCTACAATATCGTATACTATTCTGTTTTCTAACCCCATAACAACATCTAAATTTCTAAGTCCAATGTCTGTATCTACTAATGCTACTTTTTTTCCTTGCATTGCAAGAGCTGCTCCTAAATTTGCTGTTGTTGTTGTTTTTCCAACTCCACCTTTTCCTGATGTTATAACGATAACTTCTCCCATAAATTCTCCTCCTCAAACTACGTTTCATATCGTAATTTTTTATTCATAAATTTAACACTTATATCTTATCTTTTTTTGTATGAAAAGTCAATAAAATACTTGCAATTTTTGTAATATTTGCGTAACATTAATATTTCATATATTTTCATATATTTTAGCAAATTGTTCTATTGTTAATGATTCTCCTCTTACTTTTGTATCTATATTTAATTTTTGCAAAATTTGTTCTATTTTTTGTTTACTAATTCCAAGTTCTGAATTTGATATAGCATTTACTAATGTCTTTCTTCTTCCGCATAAATGCTATTTTTATTAATTTGAAAAAACTTTTTTCTTCTTTTATTTTTACAACAGGTTCTTTTCTTAAATTTATTTTTATTACTTCTGAATATACTTTTGGCTCTGGTATAAATGATGTATTTGGTACTGTTAATATTTTTTCTGTTTTTGCATAATAATATATTGTATATGTAATTGCTCCGCAATTCTTATCTCCTGGAATAGCTGTTAGTCTATCTGCTACTTCTTTTTGTATCATTACAGTAATTGTTTCAATATCTAATTTTTCTTCTAAAAGTTTCATTATGATTGGTGTTGTAATGTAATATGGTAGGTTTGCTACTATTTTTATGCTTTTTATATTATTAGTTTTTTTATTATCTTTAATTAAATTGTTTAAATCTAATTTTAATACATCTTCATTTATAATTTCAAAATTTTTATACATAAAAAATCTATCTTTTAAAATAGTTATCATTCTTTTATCTAATTCTATGCATATAACTTTTCCTGCTTTTTCTAATAATTTAGATGTTAATGTCCCAAGACCTGGTCCTATTTCAATAACTAAATCTTCTTTTGTTAAATCTGATGCATTTACTATTGTATCTAAAACATTTTCGTCTATTAAAAAGTTCTGACCTAATTGTTTATTTGCCGTAATTTCGTATTTTTTCATTAAAAATCTTGTTTCTTCATAAATACTTTTCAAAAGTTTTTCCTCCTAAAAATTTATTATAATACCATATAGCATACTATAACAACAAAAATTAGAAAACTTATTTTTTTATGGCTATATGTTTTGCTATCCACTTCTATGAAGTAATATATAAAATAAAAAAGTCATTTTACTCTGACTATAACATAAAAAGTACTTTTTTTGAAAATCTACTTTTTATGTTGTAGTTCATACATGACCTTTTTTATGTAATGAATATCTATAAATCAATAATCATCTGGCAGGCATGCCTTTATCCTGCATCTCTCGGGTTTCCCCTGTCATTGCCATCGGCGTGTGGTTGGCACAATATTTTACCACCACAGATAATTATTGATTTATATTATATAATTATTATATATCATTTATTCTCTTTAGTCCATATTTAGAATAAATTATTTTGTTATTTTTTATTACTTTTTCATAATTTCTATTCCTAATATTCCAAAATGTCAAAATAGAATTTTTCTTATCTTTCAGCTCTTTTTTTGTTTGTAGTTTTATAACTACTTGTAAATTTACATTTTCTATTGATTTAAGCATAAATATTGTTTCTGAATTGTTTTTATCTAAACATATATAATCAGGATCTTCTATTACCTTATAAATTTCGTTTATATATCTCTCATAATCACTTGAATGCCTATCTTTTACATGCTGTATTCTTTCATCTGTTATAATTACGTCTTCTGTAATTGGTATTTCTTTAAAGTTTAATAATTTTTCCTTGTTTAGTTTGCATATATATTTCATTTTTTCCTTTCCTTTTATATAATCTGTTTTATATGATTTACTCTATATTTATGCTCATATATATAAATCTCTATTACATCTATTCTAACAAATTCCTTTTCTAAATGTCTTGAATATAAATAGTATTTTACAGCTTTTACTAGATGTTTTTGTTTTATACTATCTACTGCTTCTGCAGGTTTTCCATATTTTATGTTTGTTCTTGTTTTTACTTCTATAAAAATAATTTCTTTTTTGTTTATTGCAATAATGTCTATTTCTCCTTGCTTACATGTAAAATTTCTTTCAATTACCTTATAACCTACTTTTTCTAAATATTTTACTGCTAAATCTTCTCCTAATTTTCCTGTTTCATGTCTTATATACATTGCTTCTCCTTTATTTTAAAACAATTTCCTTGAATTTGCTCGATATGTCCTTCTAGTTCTAACATTGTTAATGTTGTTGTTACTTCTTTTATGTTCTTTTTGGATATTTTACATATGTCGTTTATATGTACTGGTATAACTGTTATTGCTTTGTATATTTCTTCGTATTCTTTTGGAATCTCTATTTTGATTTCTAATTCTTCTTTGGGTTCCATTTCTTTTTTATTTTCTTTTGTTTCTATTTTTTCTCTTTTTATTGCTCTTTCTTCTCTTGATTTTTCTTTTTCTATTTCTTCTTCTGATTTCTTTGTTTCTGATTTATTCATTTCTATTTTTTTTATTTTTAATTTTTCTTTTTCTAATATTCTATGTTCAGAATTTTTTGCTTTTTCTTTTTGCGGCTTTTGTTTTTCTTTTGTTTTATTTGTTTTTTTATAATTTAAGTGTGTGTATTTGTCTACTTCTATTTTACTATCTATATTATACTTCCTATACAAACTACTTTCTTTATTTTCTATTATTTCTATTATTTCATTTGGCTTTATTATTAATCTTGCTCCTTGTTGTATTAATCTATTTGTTCCTATACTGCACTTACTGTCTATATTACTTGGTAGGCAACATACTATCTTTTTTTGTTCATTTGCATATCCTGCTGTTATTGATGTTCCACTTCTATATTCTGCTTCTATTACTAAGACTAAATCTGAAATTCCACTTACTATTCTGTTTCTTTTGGGAAAATGTTTTTTGTATGCTTCCACATTTGGTGCATGTTCTGTTATTATACATCCACTATTTTCAAGTATTTTGTGGAAAAGCCACTCGTTTTCTGGTGGATATATCTTATTAAATCCTCCTCCAAGTACTGCTATTGTTCTTCCGTTTGTTTTCTACCGCTCCTATATGGGCATAAGCATCTATTCCTATAGCCATTCCGCTTACTATGCATATGTCTTTTTTCGATATTTCTTTTGCAAAGTTCTTGGCATTTTTTCTGCCATATTCTGTGCAATCTCTTGAACCAATTATTGCTACCTTTTTTTCCTTGTTTAATAGGTCGTAGTTTCCTGCTATATATAGTTCTTTTGGATAGTCTTTTATTTTTAATAGCGATTTTGGATATATGCTGTCTTTGTGCGTTATTTTTATGTAGTTCATTAGTTTTTCTCCTTTTTTTCGTTTGACGTCCGCTTCCATGAAGTAATATATTTTATTTTTTTCATTACACCACTCCCAACGCTAACGGGTATTCCCCCGCCTCCCGGCTGTCCGTGGTTTCATTACAAAAATAAAATATATTACTTCACTCGCGCTAGTTTATAGCTGTTTTAGTTGCTTTTCTTTTTTGTTTTAGTTTATTTTTTAGGTTATTTCTTTGTTTGTCTTTATTATTTCTTTTTTATTTTTTTGGTTCTTTTTTAGTTTTTCCAGTATTTTCTGTCTAGACTTCTATATTGTATTGCTTCTGCTATGTGAATTGCTTGTATGTTTTTGCTTTCATCTAAGTCTGCTATTGTCCTTGCTACTTTTAGTATTCTTCCATATGCTCTTGCACTTAAACCTAGCTTTTGAAAAGCATTTTCTAGAATTCTTTTTCCTTTTTCATCTAATATACAGTATTCATCTATTAATTTGGGGGTTAATTCAGAATTTGAATAAATGTTGTGCTGCTTATATCTTTCGATTTGAATTTTTCTTGCTTTGTTTACTCTTTTTTTTATTTGTTTTGATGTTTCAATTTGTTCTTTTGAATCTAATTTTTGATATTTTACAGGGGTTACTTCAACTTGTATGTCTATTCTGTCTAATAATGGTCCACTAATCTTTCCCATGTATCTTGCTATTGAACCGTGCACTACATGTGCATTCTTTATCTTTTGAACCATAATATCCACAAGCACAAGGATTCATACTTGCTACAAACATGAAGTTACATGGGTATGCTAGGCTTGCATTTACTCTACTTATTGTTACAATTCTGTCTTCTAATGGTCCTCTTAGTACTTCTAATGTACTTTTATTAAATTCTGGTAGTTCATCTAAAAATAGTACACCATAATGTGCTAGGCTAATTTCTCCGTGGTTTTGGAATTCTGCCTCCTCCTACAAGTGAACTTGCAGATACTGTGTGATGTGGTGCTCTATATGGTCTTTTGGTTATGATTGGTGTGTCTTTTGAAAGTACTCCCGCAATACTATGTATTTTTGTTACTTCTAATGCTTCTTCAAATGTTAAATCTGGAAGTATTGATGGAATTCTTCTTGCCATTAATGTCTTACCACTCCCTGGTGAACCTATTAAAAGTATGTTGTGCCCTCCGTGCTGCTGCAATTTCTATTGCTCTTTTTATGTTTTCTTGTCCCTTTACTTCTGAAAAGTCTAATATGTCTTTTTTGTTTAAAGAGAATAATTCATCTATATTTGATTTTTCAGGCTTAATTTCTTCTTCACCATTTAAATATTTTACAGTTTGCTTTAAATTTTCTACTCCTATTACTTGTATTCCATTTACAACTGACGCTTCTTTAGCATTTTCTTTTGGTATAATTATTCTTTTTATTCCTAAATTTTTTGCCTCTATACACATTGGCAATATTCCATTTATTTTATTAATTTTTCCATCTAATGATAACTCTCCTATAAATACTGTATCATCAAAACTTTTTTTATGTATTTCTGAAAAATTTATTAATATTCCAATTGCTATAGGAAGGTCAAAAAATGATCCTTCCTTTTTTGTATCTGCTGGAGCAAGATTTACAACAATTTTTCTGCTTTGAAATTCATAACCAGAATTTTTAATTGCTGTTCTTACTCTTTCTTTTGATTCTTTTACACTAATATCTGGAAGTCCTACACACTCCCATCCTGGCATACCGTGCTGAAACATCAACTTGAGTTTCAATTAAATAACCCTCTAGTCCATGAAGTGACATGCTTTTTACATTTGATAACATATTTATACCTTCTTTATTATTAAATTTTTATTTGAAAATTTTATGGATAAGTTTAACGACTAAATTTATTTTAGATTCCTAATTTCTATAATGTGACCAAAAACTAATTATCTTTACAATTTTTTCTTTCTCGAATACTTGATATATTAATCTATGTTGTATATTAATTCTTCTTGAATATGCCCCTTGTAATTCTCCTAGCAATTTTTCATATGGTGGTGAATTTTTAAAAGGATTTTCTTTTATTATTTCAATTAAATTTTTTACTTTATTATTAAGTCCTATTTTTTTTATTTTTGCTATATCTTTTATTGCTTTTTTTCTATATACGATTTTGTACATTACCATTTCACCTCATTTTCGTTTTCGCAATCGTCTAATGGTTCTTTTAATCCTTCTATTATATCTTCTTTTAATTTTGGTATAGATGAAATATATAGTGTTTCCATTAAATTATTATAGTCCTCTTCTGACAAAACAACAGCATTTCCATTTTTAGTTGAAATGTTTATTATTTCATTATATTTTATTGTTTTTTCTAATAGTTCATATATGTCTTTTCTAAAATTTGTAATGTTAATATTTTTCATAATATTTCCCCTTTCCATAATATAGCATACGTTTTTACGTACGTCAATATTTTTACATAAATTTTTTAAAACTCTTTACAATTTCATTATTTTCATTATATAATTTAATAAATGTTGGGAAACTTTTTAAGAAAAGAGGTTTTTATGGATAAAGCGTTAGAATTGCTTAAAAGTTTTTTCGGTTTTGACAGTTTTAAAAAAGGTCAAAAAGAATTAATTTCTCATATTTTAAATGGGGAAGATTGTGTTGGTATTATGCCAACAGGTGCTCGGTAAATCTATTTGTTATCAAATTCCTGCTTTAGTTTTTTCTGGAACTTGTATTGTTATTTCTCCTTTAATTTCCCTTATGAAAGATCAAGTTGATAGTTTAATGCAAGTTCGGTATTTCTGCTACTTATATTAATAGTAGTCTTTCAAGTAATGATTATATACAAGCTATTGAAAATGCTACTTTGGGAATGTATAAGATTATTTATGTTGCTCCTGAAAGGCTTAATTCTGAATTGTTTTTAAGGCTTTTAAATTCTATTAATATTTCTATGATAGCAATTGATGAAGCTCATTGCGTGTCACAGTGGGGACATGATTTTAGACCAAGTTACTTAAAAATTGCAGATATTATTAAAAGTTTAAGCTTAAGACCTATTGTTTGTGCTTTTACTGCTACTGCTACTAAAATTGTTAAAGATGATATTATAAATTTGCTTAATTTATCAAATCCATTTACTCTAACTACTGGATTTGATAGAGAAAATTTATCTTTTAGTGTCGTTTTGCCAAATGATAAAAAAAGATATATTTATAAATACTTAAGAGATAATCAAGAAAAATCTGGAATTATTTATTGTTTAACTAGAAAAAATGTTGATTCTTTATATGAAGATTTGCTTGAAATTGGACATAAAGTATCAAAATATCATGGCGGCATGACAGATGCTGATAGAGCTAAAAATCAAAACGATTTTGTATATGATAAAACTAGTGTTATGGTCGCTACTAATGCATTTGGTATGGGAATTGATAAATCTAATATAAGATATGTTTTGCATTATAATATGCCAAAAGATTTAGAAAGCTATTATCAAGAAGCTGGACGTGCTGGTCGTGATGGTATTTATTCCGATTGTGTACTTTTATTTAGTAGAGCAGATATTGTAACTAATAAGTTTTTAATCGAACAAGGAAATAATAATTTAGAACACAAAGTAGAATACCAAAAATTAAATGATATGATTGATTATTGTAATACTGATAAATGTTTAAGAAAATATATTTTAGAGTATTTTGGAGAAATACCAAAATTTAATTCATGTAATAATTGCAGTAATTGCAATTCCAGAATAGAGGTAACAGATATTACTGAGGATGCTAAAAAAATTATGTCTTGTATTAAAAGGATGAGGGAACGTTTTGGGTCAAACCTTGTTACAGATGTATTAAAAGGCTCACGTTCTTCTAAAGTAATGAATATGGGGTTTGATAAATTATCAACTTATGGAATATTAAAAGAATATTCAAAAGATACTATTAAGGAACTTATATCATATCTTGTTTCTGAAGGATATATAAACTGTATAGGAGATCAATATCCAATTTTAGTATTAGATTCTAGTGCAAATGAAGTTTTATTTGGAAATAAAACTGTTGAAATACGTAGAAAGTTTGAGAAAGTAAAGCAAAACAAGATTGATACTTCTGGTATTATGGATAATAATTTGTTTGAAATTTTAAGAGCTTTAAGAAAAGAACTAGCCATAAAAGCAAATGTTCCTCCTTTTGTAGTTTTTACAGATGCAACTCTTACTAGTATGTGTACAACTTACCCTACTAAAAAGGAAGAAATGCTTAAAATTTCAGGAGTCGGTGAATTTAAATATAATAACTATGGTGAATTATTTATTAATGCTATTAAAGATTATTTAGAAAAAAATCCTTTAAAATCTTTAGATAATAATATTTAGGTAATAATATGTTAATAAAAT
>CATKFT010000132.1 GCA_949747745.1 uncultured Clostridia bacterium | reverse complement strand
TAATGTATTACTTAAATAAATGTACTTTTCATAATCTTTGGATATTTCAGTCTAGTACTACATTTTTAGTTAAGTTGGATATTAGCATATCTGACTTGAGGCTTCTATATTTTAAAATTCTTAATATCTTCTTTGTTAATTCCATTTAACATTTTTTTCATACTTTTATCTGTTTGCATTTTTTTCATCATTTTTTGTGTCATTTCAAAAGAATTCATAAATTTATTTACATCTTGTACAGTTACTCCCGCACCATCTGCTATTCTTTTTCTTCTACTTCCATTTAAAATTTTTGTATTTCTTTTTTCCTTTTTAGTCATAGAACAAATTATAGCTTCTATTTTAACAAATTCTTTATCATCTACTTGAATATCTTTTAATTTGCTCATACCTGGTATCATCTTTAATATTGACGAAAATGAACCCATCTTTTTTACTTGTCTTAATTGTGTTAAATAATCATCTAAATCAAATTCCTGCTTTCTTAGTTTTTGTTCTAATTTTAAAGCTTCTTCTTCTGAAAATGCTTCTTCTGCTTTTTCTATAATAGATAGCATATCACCCATGCCTAATATTCTAGATGCCATTCTTTCTGGATGAAACACTTCTATATCACTTAATTTTTCACCTGTAGCTGCAAATTTTATTGGCTTTGATGTAACCTTTTTTACTGATAAAGCTGCACCACCACGAGTATCTCCATCAAGCTTTGTAAGAATTACTCCATCTATCCCGTACTTCCTCATTAAACTGTGTTGCTACATTTACTGCATCTTGACCTGTCATTGCATCTACTACTAATAAAATTTCATGTGGCTTTATATTAGATTTTAAACTTTTTAGTTCCTGCATTAATTCTTCATCAATATGAAGTCTACCTGCTGTATCTATAATGACAACATCATTTAATTTTGATATAGCTATATTCATAGCCTGTTTTGCAATATGTGTAACATCTTTTGATGTTTCATTTGCAAAAACTGGAATATTAAGTTGTTTTCCTACTACTTGTAATTGTTTTATAGCTGCTGGTCTATATACATCACATGCAACAAGTAAAGGATTTTTCCCTTGCTTCCTTAAAAGATTTGCAAGTTTACCTGTTGTTGTTGTTTTTCCTGAACCTTGAAGCCCTACAAGCATAATAACTGTTGGTGGATTAGGTGTAAAATTTATCTTGCTTTGTACTCCTCCAAGTAATTCTATTAATTCATCTTTAACAATTTTTACTACTTGTTGACCTGGAGTTAATGATTTTAATACATCTTGACCTAATGCTTTTTCTCCTATAATTTTTATAAAATCTTTAACAATTTTATAATTTACATCTGCTTCTAATAATGCAAGTTTTACCTCTCTTAGCATATCTTTTAAATCAGCTTCCGTAACTCTTACTTTTCCACCAAATTTTCTTGTTATAGTTTGTAATCTTGAAGATAATCCTTCAAAAGCCATATACCCTCCTAAAATTAAGATACTAAACAATTTAGTTCTTTTTTTATATTTTCTAAAATCTTCGCAATTTCTTCATCAGAGAATTTAGTTTGAATTTTTGTTAATTCAGAAAGTATTTTTACTATTTGCTGTTCTTGATTCATTGTTTTCCTCATTATTTCTAGCTTTTCTTCGTATTCGAAAAGTTTATTCTCCCCTTTCACAATATTGTCTCTTACTGCTTGCTTTGTAATTTTATAGTTTTCAGCAATTTCAGATAAAGAGAAATCATTATTATAGTAATCGTCTAAGAAATTATATTGTTTTTCAGTTAATAACTTGCCATAAATTTCTAAAAGCATACTTACTTTAACATTTTTCTCCATACTATTACCTCTCTTCTTAAGTAATGCTAATATACTTTACACCATTTTTTGTGCTTTGTCAAGGGGTTTTAAAGAATATTATGTATTTTTTGTTACTAAGAAATAGTTTTAGTCGATAATTACTTGTTCTTTTTTACTTTTATCTTATAACTATTTTATCTTATAATTCACTCTTTTTTAATTCTTCTAATTTGTTTGCAAATTCAGGATAACATTTTTTTAAATTAATAGGTTTTAAATCTTTATTTGTAAAGCAATGTTGTGTTTGTGCTTGTATTACTGTTTGTCCATTTCTTGAATTTGTTACATTATATCCTACTGTAAATTTTACACCTGAAAGTTCTTTTATGAATACTTCTATTTCTATTGTATCTTCAAAGGTTACTGCATGTTTATATGTACAATTTACTCCTAATACTGGAATCATTATGCCTTTTTGTTCTAATTCTCCATATGGAAATCCTATTTTCTTTAAATATTCACATCTTGCCTCTTCTAAATACCTTATATAATTAGAATGATGTACTATTCCCATTCTATCTGTTTCATAATAATTTATTTTTCTTTCAAATACTTCTTCCATTTTGATTCCTCCAACAACATAAATATAAATATAGATATAAATATTACCATTTATATCTCATTTTCTATATTTTATTTTTTATATTAATTAATTTCTGTAATCTTCAAATTATATTTTTCTTCAAAAACTTTCTTCTTAGCAATATATTCTTTTGTTTTATACCCTTTTACATCAATAACTTCAGTAGTATTGTCATTATTAAACACTATAAAATCAGGCTTATATCTAAGCCCTGGTGCTAACATAAATATTGGTTGTAAACAAAAACCTTTTATATCTTTTGCTTGCAACCTCATCTTTAAATTACAATAATACTCAGCTTCTTTTTTACTATCAAAAGTATGTCCATCTATTGATGTTTTATTTGCTCTATATTTTGTTTTCTTTATATCCTTATTATTATATGCTTTATAGTCTTCAACACTCCATCGTTCCATATTTAATCCCTCTTTATTAATTTATAATTATGATTTAATAGATAGTCTTCCAAAGTTTCATTTCCTTTTCCTCTCTATATACCTTTTTTCATTATTAATCCTCCATTATTTTATTGTGATAATATCATAAAAAAATATTTTTGTAAATAAATTTATGTTAATTCATTAAATTACAATTTCAAATATAATAATATTGTAAAGTAACTGCTGTTATTGCAATACAAGATGTTTTTATAATATTTAATATAACGTAAAACAATTGGCACTTACATGTCCCACATGTTATAAAACATTTACTTTCTAATCTGTTATAATCTATTCATGTTCATCTTCTATTACTTAGCATATTGCAGATTCTATAAATTCAAATCAGAATACAAAAAAGAAACGATGCCTTTTTTGGCATCATCCCCTTTATTCTAAAAATCCCTTATAATGTCTCATTACAAGTTGAGATTCTAGTTGTTGAACTGTTTCTAATGCTACACCTACTACAATTAATATAGATGTACCACCAAATGCTATATTTAATCCTGTAAATCTTAATAACATTGGTAAAATTGCAATTACTGCTAGGAAAAATCCTCCAAACCATGTTATTTTTGATATTATAGAAGATAAATAATCTGTTGTTGGTTTTCCAGCTCTAATTCCTGGAATAAACCCACCATTTCTTTTTATATTGTTTGATACTTCAGCTGGATTAAATGTTGCATATGTATAGAAAAATGTAAATCCAACTATAAGTAATAGATATATAATAGCATTTGCAATAGAATATCCTATTGGAACATCTGATGTTGATGTTGCTATTGAAAATTTATATATTCCTCCCCAGAAACCTGTAGCAGTTTGTATGTCTTTTATAAATATTTGTAAAACCATTGCTGGAAATGTCATAAAACTACTTGCAAAAATTACTGGCATTACACCTGCCATAGCAAGTTTTAATGGTATATGTGTATTTTGCGCTCCTACCATTTTTCTTCCTTGTACCTTTTTTGCATATTGTACTGGTACTCTTCTTTCTGCTGTTTGAACAAATACTACACCTGCAACTAAAACAATTGCTCCTATTATAATTCCAAGTGCTATTAATAATCCTGTTGTGCTAAATGCACCACTTCCAAATATTAGTCCCCATAAAGTAACTACAACATTTGGTAAACTTGAAACTATACCAATAAAGATAATAATTGAAATACCATTTCCTATACCTTTATTTGTAATTTGTTCTCCAAGCCACATTAAAAGTGCTGTACCTGCAACAAGTGATAATACTACTATAAATCCTGTTAAAAATCCTGGATTTATGAATATTCCTGAAGACTTATATGATAAATAAATACCCAATGCTTCAACAATCGCAAGAACAATTGTTAAAATTTTTGTATATTTATTCATTTTTCGTCTTCCTTCTTCTCCACCTTCTTTAACAAGTCTCTCTAATGCTGGTATTACCATAGCAAGCAATTGTACAACAATTGATGCTGTAATATATGGGCTTATTGTCATTGCAAATATAGAAAACCTTGAAAAAGCTCCTCCTGAAATTATATTTATTAATCCTGCTATTCCATTTGAAGAACTCATTGCTTCATTTAATGCAAATGTATCTACACCAGGAATTGTGATAAAACATCCTAATCTAAAAACAATAATTAATACTAATGTATATAATAACTTTTTCCTTACTTCTGGTGTTTTTAAGGCATTTTTTATTGTTTTAAACAACTAAATCACCTCTATCTTTCCACCTACTGCTTCTATCTTTTCTTTAGCAGACTTTGTAAATCTTTTAGCTTTTACAGTAAGTTTTTTCTCTAAACTACCTGTTCCAAGAATTACTATACCATCATTTACTTTTGAAATAATGTTTTCTGCAAGCAATGTTTCAGCTGTTACTTCTGTAGCAACTGATTTATTTAACATAGTTAGTGTTACTTCTACATAATTTTTAGCATGAATATTAGTAAATCCTCTTTTTGGTAATCTTCTATATAATGGTGTTTGACCACCTTCAAATCCTCTTCTTAC